>CAZKXV010000165.1:0-3833 GCA_964556835.1 uncultured Clostridia bacterium | reverse complement strand
AAAATTATGCAACGACTTATCGAAAAAGTATCAAATAGTATTCATAAATTAAATAAAATAATAATTAGTAATGGTCATAATGTAGAATTACCGCATAAAATTATTATTCGAAGAGTGTCATTAACAAATTCTAATGCAATGTTTCAAGCTGAAGAATTTTTTATGAAAAAAGTGATACATAAGAATATTACGGAACAAGAACTTGTTCAGTATTTAGCAACGAGTATAGAAAAAGGGAATTATAGACAATACAATTTGTTTTTCTTAGATGCTGAAATCATGTATAAGCTTACTAAGAAAGGCAAGGTCTTATTGTCAGAAAAGCAAGTTAGCGGGAAACTTATTATCGGAGAAAATAACAGAAAGAAATCATATATCTTAGAGGAGGGTATGGATATCCCAATAATGCGAGAGCTTGGAATATTTACGAAAGAAAATAGAATTTCGAAGTCAATGTACGATAAATTTAAGCAGATTAATAGATTTGTCGAGATTATAGATGACAGGTTGAAAGATTATAATAAGGAGCATATAACAATTCTGGATTTTGGTTGTGGCAAGTCCTATCTAACCTTTGTTATATATTATTATTTGCTAGAGATTAGACGTATCATACCTCATATAATTGGTTATGATATCAATATTGAAGTTGTAAATACTTGTAATGAATTAACCGATAAATATAATTACGAGGATATAGAATTTGTAGTAGCTGATGTCAGTCTAGATAAGCTGTATGATGGTTCGATCGATATGGTGGTATCGTTACACGCTTGTGACACAGCGACTGATTATGCACTTTATTTCGCTATAACTAATAAGGTCAAATATATTTTCTCCGTTCCTTGTTGCCAACATGAAATAAATTCTATGATTTCTATTGCTAATGGCGATTGTGATATTATGTTAGGTCACGGGTTAATTAAGGAGAGATTTTCATCGCTTCTGACTGATTCTGTAAGAGCAGAAATTCTATCCCAATGCGGTTATGATGTAGATGTGCTTGAATTTGTAGATTTCTCACATTCACCTAAAAATATTATGTTGCGTGCTATAAAGAAAAATAAAGGAGCATACAAATTCGACAAAACAATTCAATTATTGGATAAATATAATGCTAAACAAACATTATTACAACTTATGCTTAATCGTGATAGGGATAGTAATTAGTGTATTATAAGTAATTTTTTTGTAATTACATAAGTGCAATTCCAATTTTTTTCTAAATGTAAGATATATTTTCATATATCAAAGAAGAAATTATTTCATTATCACAAATTAGCCAGAAACTTGACTTTTTTTTATAATTACCGTAAAATACTATTAAGACTAAATAGAGGTAGTCTTATAAAAAGGGTACTATTTTAAGCATTTTTACTAATTTCATTTGATATACAGTATCTTATTATAGAGGGGCATATAATGAAGAAGTTGTTTGCAATTGGTATTTTGTCGACAGTTGTTATTTCTATACTGATATTTTCATCTGCTTGTAATAGAGTAGAAGATTCTTATACTGTATCTTTTGATATGGATGGGGGCGACGTTTGCTATTCAATTATAGTAGATGGCACTTGTATAATAACATTGCCTGAAGTTTCGGCTAGAGACGGCTTTATTTTCGCTGGTTGGTATGATGATGAAAGTTTATCTATAGACCATGATTTAGGATTAATACCACAAAATGATACAACTATATATGCCAAGTGGACGCTTATAGATTATGAGATTACCTATAATTCTAATGGTGGTATTTTAGATGATTCTAATCCAATCACGTATAATATAGAGACTGCAGATATTTTGTTAGTTGCTCCTATTAAGACTAATTATACCTTTGTAAGTTGGAGTATAGATACTACTCTTGCTGATTCCGAAACTGCTGAAATTCTTGAAAGCTCCACAATTCTAATAGGTACTTATGGAGATTTGGACTTATATGCTAACTGGATGCCTACAGAGTATTCTATTAATTATTACCTTAATGGAGGCATAAACAATGCCAGTAATCCTGCTTCATATACATTTCTAAGTGATGAGTTTACTATATCCGAACCATCTAGAGAAGGCTATACTTTTGCGGGCTGGTTTGCTGATAGTGAGTATCAAATACTTATCTTGGATAGAACCATTGAGGTGGGAAGTACAGGTAATTTAGAATTTTATGCTATCTGGTCACCCAATTATAGCGAACTTGAAATCATAGTAAATGACATAACATATGGGGAGCAATTAAATATCACAGTAGAAACTAATACAAGTGGCGGAAACATTCTATATGAATATAAGCTTAGAGATGCAAATGACAATACCTATACGCAAGCAATCCCCAAAGATGTAGGAGCATATACGGTTAGAGCGACAAGTGCACCATGTGCGAATTTCCTTTCAGCGGAAGTTACTGAAGACTTTCATATTACGGTTCTTGAAATTACAATTAGCATTGATGACTTAAGCAAAACTTATGGTGAAGCCGATTCAATGTACACTTATACTAGCTCGCCCCAAATTATTGAAGGTGATATCCCTAATGGAGCATTTAGTAGAGCACAAGGTGAGGCAGTAGGTACTTATACTATAGTTATTGGAACTTTCGAACTGTCTAATAATTATGCTGTAGTTGTTTTTGGTGCCGAGCTGACAATCAATCACAAGGTAATTACGGTCAGTGCTAATCCCCATATTAAAGAAGAAGGCGAGCAAGATGTGACTCTAGATTATAATTACTCTCCCGAATTATTAGGTACAGATGTTTTTACAGGCACATTAGTTCGTGAATCGGGCGATGCTAGCGGTGTCTATGAAATAGAGTTGGGTACATTAAGCTTACCGCAAAACTATGCTATTATATATGTTCCAGCATATTATTCTATTACTGAAATTTAATTAATATATAATCTTTTCTTTATGAGGTGTTAGTTTCGAATAACTAGCACCTTTTTTATAAGGATATTTTTATAGATTTTGTGTTACAATAATATCAAATGACAAGGCAAGGTATATCAAGAAATGACTTCTAAGATAAATTATCATATTCATTCAAACTACAGTGACGGAGCACATTCTATTACGGAGCTAATGGGTTATTTAAGTGATGCGGGAATAGAGGAATTTGCTATAACTGATCACGATATGGTAATTGGCAATTATGAGGCACAAGAATTATCTGCTAGTTATGGCTTACGATGTGTTAATGGAATTGAATTAAGCTGTTGTTTCGATGGTGAATTAGGTTTAGATAAAGAATACATTTGTCATATATTAGGGCTTGGAATTGATAATTTGATAATGAAAAAGCAATTAGAAGAGAGTAGGGCTAGAAAAAATAGTTTAATGTCAGAACTAATAGAGAAGCTTATTTCTAAGGGCTACACTATAAATAAAATGCAACTTATGGAGATAAAAAAGTTAAAGAAACGTCATTTTGTAACACAATTAAGAAGAAAATGCAATAGTAATACAAGGGATACAAATATTTTGGATAATCCTGAATACGAAAAATATTTCTATAGCAAACCTACTATAATCGAAGGTATTAAAATGATAAGAAAAGCTGGAGGTAAGGTCATTATGGCGCATCCATATAATCCTACAAATATAACGAAACAGACACTAAATGACACGCAAGTTAGTGCATTATTAGACTATTATTATAATAACAATTACGATATTGATGGTATTGAAGCTTATTATCAGAACTATACAAAAGAGCAAATTAATTTACTTATAGCTAAGACAATTCAATATAATTGGAAAACAACAGTTGGCACAGATTTACATCGCCTCGTGAGTCCTCTGTGGAAGGAAAAGATAAGTATTAAGCATAGTAAGAT
>CAZKXV010000164.1:0-3841 GCA_964556835.1 uncultured Clostridia bacterium | reverse complement strand
AGGACAAAATATGATATATGGAATGATGTCAAGTTTCTTATTAACATACTTTACAGACATTGTTTTCTCTGAAGCCATATGGATGGTAGCTGTAATTATGATAATAGCAAGAGTTTGGGACGCTGTCAATGACCTTATAATGGGTTCTATAGTTGACCGAACACGCACAAAGTGGGGGAAATGCAGACCATATCTACTTATCGCACCTGTTCCTATTGCTGTATTTACCATACTGATATATTTTTCACCCGAAACAACATTATTCTGGAAAACTGCATATGCACTGTTCACCTATGTTGCTTGGGGCATGATATACACTATGTCAGATGTGCCTTTCTGGGGATTGCCATCAACTATGACTCCTAACCACAAAGAGCGTGCAGATTTTCTCGCCTTTGCAAAAATACTAGGCGGGATTGGTGGTGCATTACCTTTTGTGGCAATGGAATTATTCAAAGTAAATGGTGATTATACAAGAAAAAGTTATATGATGGGTGCAATAGTAATGGGCGTAGTAGGCGCAACATTATATGCATTAGCATTTTTCAACTCGAAAGAGAGAATTCAACCTAAGGCGGAAATATTATCAATCAAAGATAATATCAAACTAATTAAACAGAATAAACCTTTACATAGAGTTATTATTATGGGCGTATTGTCTTTCGGTAGATATGTAGTAGGGATGTGTTTAATTTATGCAACAAGAGATGTCTTTGTCGGAGGACCCAAGATGAGTATGCTTCTCTACAGCCTTGCTGTAGGGTTAGGAATGTTCCCGGGAATGCTTATTATGCCTTTCCTTTTCAAGAAATTTAATTACCGACAAATAGCCATAGGCGCAGGACTATTTTCGCTTTGTTCCGAACTTGTATTTTTCATTGTAGCGGTAGCTACTGGATATAATTATTGGATAGCACTACCTTTTGTACTTATATCCGGTATCCCATTTGGTATATACAATACATTATTTGCTACACTAGTAGGCGACAGCGTAGACTATATGGAATGGAAGACAGGACGCAGAACAGAAGGTTTAGGTTTTGCTTGTCATACATTTATTAATAAATTAGGTGCAGCTGTAGCCACAGGTATTATACCACTACTATTAATATTAGTTAATTATGTTGCACCTGAAGATAGAACTAGCGATTATGTCATTCCTAAGCTCGGATTACTTATAATAATTGTGCTTGTGCCTGCTCTAAGCATGTTCCTTTCTACACTGCCTATGTTTAATTATACTTTTATAGACGAAGAGAAAGATAAAATTATGGCAGAACTTGAAATCATAAGAAGAAAAGAAAATCGTATTGTAGAGGACTAATAATGAAATTTTACGGTGATTATCATACCCATAGCAGATTTAGTGATTCTCGCTCAACAATTCGAGAGAATGTTAAGCAAGCTATTGATATAGGACTCAAAGAAATAGGAGTAAGTGACCATGGATACAACAATGTTACTCTTTCCTTAACAAGAGAAAGTATCTTGCAACAAAAACTTGAAGTTGTTAAACTAAGAAAAGAGTTCCCTGAAATCAAAATTCTCCATAGTATTGAAGCCGACCTAATCGGACTAGATGGTAGTATTGATATGAGCTTAGAAGAATGCTTGGATTTTGATTATATGATAGCAGGCTTTCATCGTTGGGCAGTAGCTAAGGATATGGAATCTTTTTTCAAGATGTTTCTTCCTGTACATATGAGGTATATCTGGCTCAGGAAAAAAAGTATGATTACAAGATATACCGATGCTACAATAAAGATGTTAGAGAAATACCCAATTTCAATAATGCCACATATAGGAGATACTATCCCTGTTGATTGCGTGGCTATTGCAGAAGTATGCTCTGAACTTGGCATATATCTAGAATTAAATAGAAAACACTATTCTGCTATAGAAAAAAATATAGACAAACTACTTACAACAAAAGTATTATTTATTGCAAGTTCAGATGCTCATAATGCGAAAGTTGTTGGCGAATTTAAAAAACTTTCCACATTGATAACAAAATACAATATACCAGAAAATAGAGTAATAAATCTTAGTAACAAAACACCTAATTTCAGAAAAGCATAACATTCTTAAATCAAAAACAAAATAAGTTTTTCAACAACAAAAGCGGGCAGTTATGCCCGCTTTCAAGTTTTCACTTATTAGCTAAAATTCTTAATTATTTTTTTATTTTGTATACAACAGTTTCATATGGAGCATACAAAGTACTTGCAAGTTTGTCATCTCTTTCATAATTACTTAATTCAACTTTAGAATCACTATAATTAACTAAACTTGCTATATCATACTTTATTTCCTTATTACTGAAATTACTAATCACTACTATACTATCTTCACCTAAATTTCTCTCATAAGCATAAATCGCTTTGCTTTTAGGTGATAAATCTTTGAATGTACCCTCTTTTATAATTTCGTTGCCTATTCTGAACTTAATTAGTTTTTTGTAATAATTAAGGATACTATTAGGATTAGCTATAGCGGCTTCAATATTGATATCTACATAATTAGGATTAACTTTTATCCAAGTCTTTTCCCCATCAGTAAAACCTGCATTTTTCTTATTATCCCATTGAACTGGAGTTCTAGAATGGTCACGACCTCTTTTATCCATTATCTTATAGACGATTTTCTTCATTATGCCTCTAATAATAGGCATCTTATCAAACATATTAACTATATTTTTGACAACAACATCTTCATATTCTTCAGGCTTAAATGGACAGTTAGTCATTCCTATTTCTTGACCTTGGAATACATAAGGCGTACCTTGCATAAGGTGCATTGTAGTAGCTAGCATTTTCGCCCCTTGCTCCCTAAATCTTAAATCACTAATAAAAGTTGGAATACTTCTAGGTTGGTCATGATTTTCTAAATATAAGCTATTCCAACCTTTGTTATAGAGACCGTGTTGCCATTTTTCCATTACTCTTCTAAATCTAACTAGATTAAATTTTCTAGGTATTACCCTAAATAGTTGATTGCATTCAATATGTTCGAAAATAAATACAGTATCTAGCTCATTTCTTTCTTCTGCAACATATTCCAAACCTTGCTGAATTGTTACATTAGGAGTCTCTCCTACCGTCATACAATCATAATTAGAAAGAACTTTAAGATTAAGTTCATTTAAATACTTATGAATATTAGGACCTGGTGAAAAATATTCATCTCCACAAGTAAATGGATTGTACTTGCCATTAGGATACTTAGGGTCTTTTGATATGTAAGTTATTACATCACAACGGAAGCCATCTACACCTTTATCTAACCAATATTTAACCATATTTTGTACTTCTTCTCTAACTTTCGGATTTTCCCAATTAAGGTCGGGCTGTTTCTTAGTGAATAGATGCAAATACCATTCTTTAGTTGTTTCATCATATTTCCAAGCAGTACCGCCAAATCTTGATGTCCAATTATTTGGTGGCTTGAGTCCGTCTTTGCCTCTACCCTCTTTCCATATGTAATAATCTCTATATGGGTTATCCTTACTCTTTCTGCTTTCTTTGAACCATTTATGCTCATCGGAAGTATGGTTGACAACTAAGTCCATAATCAACTTTATACCTCTTTCATGCATACCATTAATCATCTCTTCCCAATCAGCTAAAGTGCCAAATTCGTCCATAATATCTCTATAATCGCTTATGTCATAACCATTATCATCATTAGGTGATTTATAACAAGGAGATAACCATACTGCATTTATACCCAATTCTTTAAGGTAATCTAGCTTGGAAATAATTCCTCTTATATCACCAATACCGTCACCATTTGAATCTTTGAAACTTCTTGGATAAATTTGATATATTACCGCATCTTTATA
>CAZKXV010000163.1:0-3879 GCA_964556835.1 uncultured Clostridia bacterium | reverse complement strand
GTTGTATATCTACGAGTCAATCTCTTCAATTCGCCTTTTGATAGCAAGTGAGGTTCAACACAAATGCCACCCTTTGCACCGCCGTATGGGATACCAGCAACAGCACACTTTAAACTCATCCAACCTGCAAGCGCCTTAACTTCTGTCAAATCAGTATCGGGATGAAAACGGATACCGCCTTTGCATGGACCTCTTACACTAGAATGTTGAACTCTATATCCTTGGAAAACCTTAATCGAACCATCATCCATTTCAACAGGGATATATACACTCAATTCACGTTCCGGAAAACGTATTGTTTCATAGTCATTTGGTGTGTACCCTAAAAGTTCAGCAGCTGAATCTAAATTGGCTTGAAACTGCGCAAATGCATTATATTTCGCCTTATTACTCATATCAGAAACCTCCTCGTTTCATAAATACTTATAAGATTATAATAATACTTCTATTTGAAATTGTAAACTAAAATAGTACATAAAAAAAATATTTCTAGAATGCAAACAAATAAAAAGCGAGAAAGTGAAGAACACTAGTTATTACTGAAAATAAATGCCAAATAACATGGAAGTACTTTTTCTTTACTCTTAAAAACGCAAAATTGCCGATAAGCATAGTTCCTATACCTGCAGATAATAAGATATATAATGGTGTGTTAGAACCCTTATTATCTATTAGCACCCCTAATGTTATACAAACAAAACTGGCAACACATAATATTAAGCTAGGCTTATCATATTTTGAAACACTTAAAATATTCAATACACAATTAAAAACAGTCATTATTATTAGTAGTGCGAACATTGTATATGCAATAACACCTTCAGATACGACCAATAATATTGGCGTACCCGTACCTAAAATGACTAATGCGACCATACAATGGTCAATTTTCTGATAAATGTATTTTGATTTAAGACTTTTCGCTGGGTCGCATAAATGATATAAAGAAGATGTTGTATATACAATAATAGTACTAATAATAAAAACTAGCATAGCAAACAGTACCATTGGCTCTGCACCCTTAAACTTGATAAGAATTAGAATAAGCCCTATAACCCCTAATACTGCACCGATTAAATGCGTTAATAGATTAAGTCTTTCTTCTTCTCTCGTATACCATTTTTTATTAACATCTATATCCATATAACTCCTAAAAAAGAAATTGTATTATATTCTTATATTACATTTTCTACTTCATAATGTCAAAAGGTTTATTTCATTTTCTCTTTAGACTACGAATTATATTTTTATTAGCATTACTAGGTATCCTGCTTTCAACTATTTTCTGACACGCTTTATTATGCGTCCAATCATCTAACTTGTTATCTTGCATAAATCCAAGTGTATCATTTTTGTGAATAGTGTATATTTTAGATACAATCCAAGCTATAACCATACGTACATAATAATGTTCAATTTGTATTTCTTCAAGTAGTGCTAGAATAGCCTTTGCACTATCCCATATTTTGACATATTCAAATAGAATTAAGACACCTACTCGGATAGCCCAAGGATTATCTCTTTGAATTAACTGACTAGCGTATTCATACATTTCATTAGGAAATTTTTTCGCATGATATATAAAATTCAATATATCAGCGGAAGCCCAATTATCGATTCTAAGGATATAATGCTCTATCATAAGAATGAAATGCTCAAGGTCTGCCTTAGAATACGAAATAATATATCCTTCAAGGCAAATTGTATCAAATAATTCTGCATTATTTACCGCAATAAATTTGTTATAGTCGCCAGTTGCAATTTGTTTTGCAATCTCCTTAAGCTTAGGCATTCTTACGCCTATAAACTCATACTCAGTCGGGATAATCTTAGTATTGAAAGCTTTATAATTGTCCTCACTATAAGACCTAAGCTCTGCTATTAGATCTATATATTTATCCTCATTCCATATGATATCTTTGTATATCATAGATTAATTATCACCACTTTACTATTGATTAGCTAGTTGTGCTGTAATAACTGCATGTGATGCAGGTCTAGCAAAGTAATAACCTTGTCCGTAACTAAGTCCTAAATCTTTGAGTATATTCAATTGTTCTTCGTATTCTATACCTTGAATTACACATATATTATCTGTCTTACTTGTAAGGTCATATAATAGTTTTAATACATTTCTTGAAACCTCATAATCAATATTATCTGCAAAAGCATTACTTATTTTCACAATATCATATTTGGTCTGTAGTGCTTTGAGATTTTCTCTATCCGCATTAAAATCATCAAGAGCAATTCTTACTCCGGCATCTCTAAAAGCTTGTATATTTTTTATAACATTTTCATTAGTAGAATTGATTAGTTCTTCGGTAATCTCGATGATTATTTGTTCAGGATTGATATCTACTTCCTTTATTAGTCTAATAAAAAACGTTGCTTCATTCTCTATTTTAAGCGATACGGCTGATAGATTAAAAGATACGGATATACGCTCACCTTGCAAATCTGACCATTGCTCTATTCTGTTACAAATACCATGGAACACTGACCTTGATATAGATACTATTTGCCTGCTTTTTTCAATAATTTCTATAAACTCACCCGCATTTATCATACCCCCCTCTGGATGATTCCAACGCAATAGCGCCTCATAGAAAATTACTTCATTTTCCTTAATATCATAAATGGGTTGATAATACATCTCAAAATCACGTTCAATATCTGTATTTACTATTTCATTTAATAACTGCATTTGCTTGTTATATCTTTCATAGGTATTGCCATCATAAGCAACTACTTGTCTTCTGTCCTCTTCGGACAGATAATTAATTACAGATTGCGACATTTCTATCAGTTCAGTAGGGTTTAAGGTATCTTTAGGATAGTTTACATAGGAAACAGTTAATTCTATTGGAATTGAAATACCTTCAAATTCGACTTCAAAGGATGTATTATTGTTATCATTATTTGAATACATTTCAAAAGCTTTTTCTGGGGACATATCACTTTCAGTTACAACAAAGAATTCATCACCAGAAGTTCTTGTAACCATAGAATCACTTTCCTTAAGCTTATCTGCTACTGCCCTAAGTATAATATCACCAGCATTTCTGCCATAGGTCTTATTAATTCGTTTAAAATCATGAATATTTACACTTCTTGCATGAAGTGGTATCTGAGAATCGGTTTCCTCCATTTCTTCTAGATAAGATTGAACGACATTATACTTGTAAGTGCCTGTTTTAATATCATGCGTTCTTTCATATTCGTTTTTGTGTGCCTCTTCAAGCTGTAATCTTTTATCTTCATTGATATCCATAAATATACCGCTGATTATTTTATCGTCTGAGACATAAGACTTACTCGCCCTAATAGATACCCAAAAAGGAGAGCCATCGGACTTTATCATTCTAAATTCACTAGTATTCTCAAATATATCATCATCTTCAAAACTATCAACAAATTCATTAAATATTTCCCAATCAGCTTCGTAAATGAACTTGTGCATGATTTTATCGAAATTTTTGATTCCTATCTCTATTCCTAATAAAGCTTCTATCTTGTTATCAAATTTAACAGTTTTTTCAGATAAATTGAAATAGAACCAATATACACTCGCCATACTTAAAATTGTGGCAAAAGTATCTTCCATAGACAATATACCTTCTTGTAGAGTTTTTCGTTCCGTTATATCTACTAATAAACCCTTTATAGTTTCTATTTTGCCTTTCTCGTTTCTTGTGGATACATACATTTTAGATTCAAACCATAACTGTCTACCATCAGGAAGTTTGTACAGAAATTCTGAATTAAGAAAAGCTCCTTCTAGAAGATTATCAAATGATTCCAATGTTATTGGTTTGCTATTACTAGAGTACATTATGCCTTCTCTATAATAATTATCTTGTGGATAAAACATATTTA
>CAZKXV010000162.1:0-3893 GCA_964556835.1 uncultured Clostridia bacterium | reverse complement strand
TGTAACCAATAGATTCAAGATGCGAATTGTATTCTACTTCAATTATATCACCATTTATAGTGATATTGCAACTAGTTTTTGATTATTTGACTTATAGCGAACTAATATGTTCGGCACACACATTTTCTAGCCGTATTTTTCCACCGCATAAAGCACAAGCAATTATATATGTTCCTGCAACGATTCTATCGGGGATAGGCGTATACTCTACACCCTTTAGCATATCCACGCCAGTAATGTATATATCACCACAACCTGCGCCTGTAATATTTGCACCCATTGCAACAAGCATATTCTGCAAGTCTTCTATTTCTGGCTCTTTTGCGGCATTATGAATAATGGTTTCGCCCTCAGCTAAAGTCGCCGCCATCATAATATTTTCAGTTGCCCCAACACTAGGATAATCTAACATAATATCAGCACCTTTCATATTAGTACCATCACATTCTATATAACCATTTTTTTCATTGATTACCACACCTAAATCACGTAATGCTTTTATATGTATATCGATAGGTCTAAGACCAATGTCGCAACCACCCGGATAGGAAGCCCTGCCTTTACGCATTCTGCCTACTATCGGACCTAAAAGAAATAGCGATGAACGCACCTCTCTTGCCAAATTGGGAGACAATGCCCTGCTATTCACATTTGAGGGGTCAATAATTACATTTCTTCCCTCTCTAGTGACTACTACACCCATCATTTCTAGCATTTTTATCATATTTGTAACATCTGAAATATTAGGACAATCACGCAAAACAACTTGTTCACGTGTCAAAATTGAGCCTGCAAGAAGAGGCAATACTGAATTCTTTGCAGCATGAATACGAACGCTGCCGTTTAGCGGATTACCGCCATTTATTATGTATCGGTTCATTGTATTACTCCAACGCTTTCTTTTAATACATATTATGGTCTTAATATATTTAATGTGCGAGGCTTCTCGTATGATATATTAAGTAACAATCCAAGCGAACACCAGAAAGCAATGATCGAACTTCCTCCTGCACTTACATATGGAAGTGGTAAACCCGTAGGAGGCACTGCTCCAGATACTACAGCGATATTAAGAATTACTTGCACTGCAAAAACAGAAATCAATCCGACTGTAAGAAGTGATAAGTATCTGTCTTCAGCATTTATTGCTATCACAATTCCCCTGAATATTATATACATACATAAAGCAAGCATAATAAATCCACCTACAAATCCAAGTTCTTCTCCAATTATAGAGAAAATGAAATCAGATTCGGCAAAGGGAAGAAACAGATATTTTTGTCTAGAGTTAAATAATCCCACTCCAAAAAATCCTCCTGAGCCCAAAGCATAATATGACTGAATAAGCTGGTATCCCTCTGCTTTCGGGTATTTCCAAGGGTCAAGAAAAGCTATAATTCTGTCCCAACGATATGGTTCCATTATTATAAGCAAAGCTCCGACTGCAAGAGCAGGCAAAGCCATTGCAACAAAAAACTGCCATTTTACACCGCTAGCAAAAAGAAGAATTACCACAACTAAGACTACACAAATGGTAATCGACATATTTGGTTCAAGCATTATTAATAATGCAAAGACCATACAAATAGCTAGTGCGGTAAATATGTATTTCAGTTTTCTCATATCTTTATCGTGAAGATACCCCGCTAGAAAAATTGCAAGTCCAAACTTGGATAACTCAGACGGTTGGATTGTTCCAACACCTATATTTATCCAACGTGTTGCACCATACTTACTTACGCTAAGAAAAGGAACAAAAACTAAAGCAAGAAGAATTATCGAAACCGCAAGAATTAGATACTTATACTTAAGTAACAGTTTCAAATCAACTCTGGAAACAATTAAAGCGAAAATCAGACCAACAACTAGAGAAAGAGCTTGTTTTTTCACATGATAGAAAGCATCATTATACTGCAAACCTGCTGTATACATACTTGCACTGTATATCATAATTATTCCAAAAATACTAAGTGCAAGCACACTTATAAAAAGCTTATAATCAACTTTTCTAAACCAATCTAACATATTAGATTATTGAAATACTCACCCCTTTCAACATAACCACTAAATCTATCATAACTTGCTGAAGCGGGCGAAAATAATATATTCTTGACATCTAATTTTCTGCAATATTCTATACATTCATCAATAGTAGGAAATACTTGAATACTATCATACTCACTTTTTTTAGCACCAAGAATTATTTTGTTTGCGTTATCGCCACTAACCGCAACATATTTTATTGTAGGTGGTAGTTTAGAGAACAGTTCAGTATATTCCTCACCTTTATCACTACCCCCAAGTATCAGTCCTGTATATCCTATCATTGAATTACATGCACATAGTGTGGCACTAATATTTGTAGCCTTACTATCATTGAAATAGTGCTTATCCTTATGATACCCCATATCTTGAATTCTATAAGGAGGCATACAAAATGTTAAGAGTGCTTTTCTGAAACTATTTGGTGCTATATCCAATGGCATACATATAGAAATAGCACATAGTACATTAGAAATATTATGTTTACTAGCTACCGGCATATCATCTAAATCACATATGTATTGACCTTTATAGAATATTCTATCGCCTTTGAAGTACGCACCTGCTACCCTGTTTTTGATTGAATAGAAGCTTAGATTTTGTTCACTAACTATTCTCTCTCTAAGAATATTATCATCGTAATTCAGCACTATCTTTCCGCCTTCTTCAACTAAATCAATTAAATGGAGTTTGGCATTAATATAATCGGGATAATTCTTATGCTCACTCAAATGGTCAAAAGCTATATTCGTGATTGCTATAGTGCCGAACTTAGCACTTTTCAATGATTGTAATTGAAAACTACTTACCTCAATAACCGCATAATCCTTTCTACTCATTTTTGTAGCAAATTCCGTTACAGGAATTCCTATATTGCCCATTGCTATTGCATGAATGCCACATTCTTTCAAGATATGCTCAACAAGTAATATCGTTGTTGTCTTACCATTCGTACCAGTAATAGCTATGGTATTAGTATTCATAAAGCTAAGCCCATACTCTAGTTCTGATATTATCTCAATATTATACTTATTAGCCATAAGTATAATTTCACTATTATATGGAATACCGGGGCTTAATATCGCAAAACTAATGCCTCTAAAATCGCCATCGAATGTATTGAATTTCTCATTCTTATCATATACAGTATATAAAATATCCTTGTTATCAAGAAATTTCGCTACCGCTCTTCCGCTTACACCAAAACCTATAATAAGTACATTTTTATTCATATTTAATACACCACACTTGCAACGCCAATTATTGAGAGAACTATTGTAATAATCATATAATATATTACAATCTTACCTTCCTTATGCCCTTTGTATTCTAAATGATGATGGTATGGAGCCATAATAAACACTCTGCTTCCACCAGTTATCTTAAAATACATAACTTGTATAATAACTGATATGCTAGAAACGACAAACATACAACCAATTATAACAATAAGAATTGGATTACTTAGAAAAATTACAATTATTCCAACAGCTCCACCTAAAGCAAGCGAACCCGTATCCCCCATAAAAATCTTTGCAGGTGCACCATTTTGCCATAAAAAACCTAATAGAGAACCAATTAAGGCAACCTCAACAATCAATAAATCTTTGTACTCAGCTACTATTATAGATTGTCCATAGAAAGAGGCATTAGAAATGCCTAGCACAGTGATAACAGCTATTGCTATAAAATATACAATGCTTGTAGTTGTTGCAAGACCATCTAAACCATCTGTAAGATTCACCGAATTAGTAGTTGCTATCATAATAAAGACAATGAAAGGTATATAGAATATACCTCAGACTGTAGAAGAAGCTAGTTTTTGAAGCTAGCTTTTTTGAAATTTTATA
>CAZKXV010000161.1:0-3929 GCA_964556835.1 uncultured Clostridia bacterium | reverse complement strand
TATCATTTTCCCCACCATAGCCTTCAATATCTGTATAGCTGAACATATTCATACTATAAATATTACGATAATATATATCATTAACAGCTGCATATCTTTGGATATTAGGAGTATTTCTACCATAAACAGCCAAATCGATAGCAGTATTTGCAAAGACATTCTCACCAATATTTATGACATCTGAATCAAAATAAATTTGTTTTATATCAGTAAGTCCCTTAAACAAATTATCCGCAAGAATTTCAACAGAATCAGGAACAGAGAAAGAAGCAGTCACATAAGTTCTTAGATATAGATACATAGCAGTCTTATTTAAGTCATAAAGAACGCCATCTTCAAACATAAAGTAATTATTATCCTCTGATACATCAAGAATCATAAGCTCAGTACAACCCGCAAAAGCATCCCAGGCTATTGTCTCAACTGTACTAGAAATACTAATATTTGTTATGTTATCACAGCCGTCAAAAGCTCTAGTAGCTATTTCTATTACTCCTACTCCAATATAGAAAGTTGCAGCATTATCGAAACACATATATATGATACTCTTGTCCTTATTATATAGAACCCCGCCCTCGTAAGAATAGTACATATTCTGAGAATCAATTACAATTTCTCTTAACATATTACAATTAGTAAATGCACCTACATCAATAAGAGAGATAGAACTAGGTATTATTACTCTAGTAAGTGTAGCATTATTTTCGAAAGCACCTGTAGCTATTTGTGTTACTAATTGACCCTTAATATACATAGGTACAGTTACTTTGCTAGAATTATTAGCAAATAAACTTTGAATAAGTCCCGTAATAGTAAGACCATCATCGTTTGACTCAGTAACGAAAAGGGAAGGAAGAGTGCCTGCATTGTATGATAAAGAATATTTATCCGCATAGCTACTTAGAAGACCTCTTTGTGGTCCATAAACTTTCAAACCAATAGAAGGTTGAGCAAAAATATTACTACCGTTACCAATACTATTGATAGTATCAAATTCCTTATTGAAATATACTTCAGTAAGATTTGGACACTTCATAAATGCATATAAACCTATAGTAGTCACAGAATATGGAATATTTATACTAGTTAAGTTAGAACAATTGGAAAAAGCTCTATTTCCTATATTAGTAATGGTATCAGGAAGAACAATTTCGCTAATGAAAGAGCCTGAGAAAGCTTCGTCCTCTATACCTATAACTTTGTAATCACCTATATAAGCAGGTATTATTACATTAGTATCTATTCCCGAGTAACCTGAAATGTAAGTGTATTTGTTATCTGGATCAGAATCATTATCATTAGTTGAGAAATCGCCTGCATCAGTATAATTGGTTACAATTCCATTACTAAAACTAGTTTCAAAATCATCCCAGAAAACATCACTAGGGGTATAGATTATTAAAGCATTAACACCTTCGAATGAATAGTTTCCAGATGCTCCTTTGTAACCAGCTATAGAAGCTGGAACACTTTGGAAAGAAATGGTTGATAGATTGGTACATCCCGCGAAGAGATTTTCAGGTATAGATGTAACATCCTTAGGAATAGTAATATTTAGTAAATATCTGCAATTTTGGAATGCTCCATAGTTAATAGAAACAAGAGAATCAGGTAGATAAACCTCGCTCAATCTATTACAATCCTTGAAAGCTTCTTTTCCAATTAAGGTTACGCCCTCAGGAATAACTACGGTTATAATTGATTCTTCACCTTCAAAAGCGTTAGCGCCAATTTCAATAGTAGTTATTGTATCATTATCAGTAATTTGTCTCCATTCTAGAATATCAGGAATGACTATGTCGTTATGCCCTTTTTCACAAATATGCGCAACTAATCCTGTAATGGTCACTTTAGTACCAGAAACAGAATATCTAAAGCATGATGAATCACTATTATTCTTATATTCTATACTCCAATCAGGGTCACTTTCATTTTCTCTATGATAAGGCAATGTCTTGCAGTAATCCTCTAATGCACTCTCTGGTGGTCCATAGATAGTTGTACTTATAGTTCCTTTAAAGTAATCGCCAGCAGGGTCAATGTCTTCAATATCAGAACTGAAGAATATCTCACGGACATTTAATGAATCCATAAATGCTTCATCGCCTAAATATTTAAGACTGCTAGGTAGAATTACAACCTTAAGATTAAGATTATTCTTAAATAACTCATTACCTATTTCAATTACCTTGTAACCATATAAATAAGTAGGGATAACTACTGTATTTACGATAGTTATAGGACTATATCTAATAATTGAACACTGATATAATTCATCATAATCATAATCAAACTCAGTAATCGAAGCAGACTTCACAAATGCCAAATTATAGAATCTACAATACATTTCTAGGTCAAATCCATAAGGACTAAATATCTTCAAGCTAGACGAATTATTAGTGAAAATATCTTCGCCAAGAGAAGTAACATTACCTTCAATATAGAACGCATTTAGTTTATTAGCTTCTGAAAGTGCTCCTTCACCTATTAATAGAAGGTCGCCTAGAACACTAATATTTGTAATGGAAGAATAAGCAAAAGCATATTCATCAATTATTTCAACAGTAGCAGGAATAACGACACTTAATAAGTCTTCGTTATATGCAAAAGCATAAGGTGAAATAACCTTAGTCGCATCTGAAATAGTGACATATTTAGTATTCTTTGTGCCAATATAAGCTATCAAAGTACTCTTGTCTTTATTATATAAAGTCAAATCCTCGAAATAATAATATGAATTAGCAGCAGGAATAAGAATCTCCTCAACACCACTACCTATAAATAGACCATAACCTAAGCTTGATAACTCATTAGGGAATACTATTTGTGTAAGATTTATAGCATCTCTGAATGCATAATTAGAAATTGTAATAACTGTATCAGGTATTTCAAATTCTTCTTCAACACTTGCGGGCAAGTAAATGTACATAACAGATTGTCCATAATTGTACAATGCACCACTCTCAAACGAATAATTGTTATTATCAGTAAGGTCAATATCCTCCAAATTCAAGCAACCACTAAATGCTTCATTACCTATGTAAGTTACAGTACTTGGAATAACTATAGATAGCATATTTAATTCATTTACAAATGCATTAGCGCCTATACTTGTAACACTCATACCATTGATTATTGAAGGGATTGAAATATTTTCTCTACCCGTTACAATGTTTTGATTTTTTAGACCTGTTATTCTAATTTGTCCTGCGATTTCAGTATAATAGAAAGCCGAAGAAGGGGTATGGACATTATATAATATACCATTATCAGTAGCATATGCCTCAAAATCACAACCAGTTGCACCAAATACATATACATTATTTTCTCCACCAAAAAGGGTGGTTCCGATATTTTCTCTAGCTATAGCTGAATTGTCCTCAAAGAGTACTTCTTCTAACTTATTACATCCTCTAAATAAGCTTTTACCCATATTTGTAACACTTGCAGGAATGGTTATTCTAACTAAAGCATTACAACCATAGAATACATCCTCACCTAGAGAAATTAGATTAGAAGAAAGGACTATATTAGTAAGATTAGTACAATTCATAAATGCACTATCAGCAATTGTCATAATAGAATTTGGCATTATAATGGTAGTAATACTAGTCTTTCCTCTGAAAGCATTAGTACCAATTGCAACAACATTCTTTTCTTCTCCTTCAACCATAATAACAGAAGGGATAATTATTACAGACTCATCAGTATAAGCAGCGCTTAACCCTGTAATTGTAGCATTATTACTGCTTGGTGGAACACTTATTGTAAACATTGATGCATTAGTCCAAGGAATATAATTTATGTTATTAGCATTACAATAAGCTATAAGATCACTTATAGCAAGATCAACTTCAGGTCCATAAACGCTGAAACTATCATCCGTACCTATGAAAATATCTGTACCTAGAACAGAATCTTCTACATCA
>CAZKXV010000160.1:0-3966 GCA_964556835.1 uncultured Clostridia bacterium | reverse complement strand
AGAATTAATTGAAGAAGATATTAAACTTTGTTTAAAAAATAATATAACATCAATTAGAACAAGCCATTATGCTAATCAAAGAAAATTTTACGAACTATGCGATAGATACGGTGTAATGGTTATGAGTGAATGCAACTTGGAGACTCACGGACTTGGTAGCTGTTTACCACGAAACAAACCGCTTTGGACAAGAGCATGTATATATAGAATGCAGAATATGGTTAGCAGTTTTCGCAATCACCCAAGTATTCTATTCTGGTCATTAGGTAATGAAAGCGGTAAGGGTACAGCTTTCTTTGATATGAAAAAAGCGGCGAAGAGAATCGATGATACTAGACCATACCATTATGAAAGTTATGCAAGTGTTTCTGATATGCTATCTTCAATGTACGCACTACAAGAAAATATGTCTAAAATCGGCGAAAACAAGAAATTTACACACTCTAGAGCATTGTGGAATCTTGGTTTAGGAACACGTCTAAAGCCGGAGGATTATAAAAACAAACCATTCATACAATGCGAATATGCTCATTGTATGGGGAATAGCCTAGGTAATTTTGCGGATTATTGGAAAGATTTTAAGAAATATGACCGACTAAGTGGCGGATACATATGGGACTTTGCTGACCAATCTATTAGGAGAATAGGTGAAGATGGCGAGACACAATGGACTTTTGGTGGTGATTTTGGCGATAAACCAAATTCCGGAGTATTTGCTTTCAATGGTATAGTTAGAGCAGATCGCTCACCTAACCCCGCATTATATGAAGTTAAGCATCAATATGCTATGATTGAGATTGCTCTTAGCAACTTTGTTGTTACACTTAAGAATGATTTTCTCTTTACTGATATTTCTAAATATAGCCTAATTGCAGAATATTACAATGATGGTATTATCAGCACTACGAAAAGTTATAGTATCCCCAGTATTTTACCCCTATGTTCAGGCACAATCCAAATAGCAGACCACACCTTTGTAAATGAGGGGATTATACTAATCAAAATTATTAATAATGAAACCACTGCCTATTCTGAAGCAGATCACGTAATAGCATATCAAGATTTTATCATCAAGGAGAAAGCTCTTACAGTATCCGTTGGAAAAGCTAGAGTTGACCACACTGTTGATAGAGATACAATAGTTGTGACATCAGGCAAGTCAGTAGTATCTATTGATAAAAATAATGGCAATATTTATTCAATTAAAGCTAATAATAAAGAATTACTAGCAGCCCCAATTCGACCAAATTTCTTCAGAGCTAGAATTAATAATGACAGCCTTTGTCATGTCCCAGCAAGATTAAGGAAACTGCTTGGTGCTGATAAATTTGTTAATAGCGACCAAAAGCTAAAGCCTCGCAGAATAAAAATTAACCAATCAGCAAAAGCTATTGAGGTACAAATTTATTGGAAAGGCGAAAAACTCAAGAAGCTTATTACAAATTACAGAATTGAAAGTGATGGCATTCAATGCTCACTTGATTGTATAAGTAAAAAAGACCTAATTAGATATGGGTTCCGTTTCGGAGTAAATAGTCTAGAAAAAATCAAGTTCTATGGCAGAGGTCCTCACGAAAACCATTGCGACAGAAAAGCAAGTGCAGTACTCAAACAGTATGAGGGACACCCTGAAGAATTTATTCACGAATACCTCTCTCCTCAAGAGAATGGCAATCATACCGATACAAGATGGCTTCAATTAGGAAAACTTAGGATTAATTCACTTGGGAAGGCTTTTGAGTTCTCTTGCAGCCCATATACTATTGAAGAACTTGACCAGAAAGAGCATTTACACGAGCTTACAAAATCTTCCTACCTAAATATCTCTATTGATGGTAAACAAAGAGGTGTAGGTGGTGATATTCCTGCTATAGCTGTAATTAAAGAACCTTATATAATTAAAAAAGATATGAATCATAATGTATCAATCAAATTAAATTTCTAAATTCTAATAAGTTGCATATTGTGACTTTAATATTAAAAGAACAAAAAATAAAGGAATAGTCGATGCAGAAATTATTGAATTCAAGAGAATTACAAACATATTCACCAAAAGAAAAAAACTATTACTTGATAGCAATGACAGGACAGAATATATTCTATAACATAATAGGTGTAGGTCTTGCATATTATCTTGGGTTTGTTATATTAATACCTGCTGTAGCAGTTAGTATCATTATGACCTCTGCTAGAATTTGGGATGCCTTTAATGATTTCATTATGGGTTCGCTAGTAGACAAAACGAAAACCAAATGGGGTAAATGCCGACCATATTTGATTATTCTACCGATACCTATTACTATAATTACAATTCTCTGTTTTACTAACTTCGGAATCTATGATGGAGCTGCGGGAGCTACGGCTAAAAATGTTCTTATAATATTCTGGGCAGCTTTCACATATGTATTATGGGGAATGACGTATACCATAGCAGATATTCCATTATGGAGCTCACCTGCTCTTATGACAGAGAAAGAAAAAGACAGAAACAAGTTGCTTGCCCTTGCAAGATTATTCGGTGGAGTAGGAGCAGGAATAACTTTCTTAGCATTTATGCCTATAGCGAATGCCATTAGTGCCTCTATAGGTTCTGATCCCGTATATGAAAAAACAGGTTATCTTATCGCAGCAATTGGTTTTTCAGTAATTGCGGGCGCTTTATTCCAACTTGGTGGTATCAATATAAAAGAGCGTGTCAAAGATAATCAGAAGAAATATACACTGAAAGAAAATTTCAAAATTATGCTTTCTAATAAACCATTCAAGCAAGTACTCTTTTCGGGAATTTTAGGAAGTCCAAAAATGATTATAGCAATTGCCGCCGCTATTCCTCTTGTAAACTACTATTTTGCTACAAAAGACCCTATTATGGCATTAGTATACTTAGTAATTCTAGGTTCAGGAATTTTTATAGGGCAAGCAGTAGGCGCCGTAATTACGCCTAATCTACTTAAGAAATTCACGAAAAAGAATCTATACAATTATTCGCATATTATTTCAGCACCTGTATTTGCACTTATATTTGTTCTATATCTAGCTAGCCCAAGAGGCGCTATGGCAGAAAACTGGTTACTCCTCTCTATTATGGCAGGATTATTTACCATATTAGGTTTAGGAATGGGAATTACAATGGTCTTGCAGTCTACTATGATAGCCGATTGTATTGACTTAGAAGAATTTAACACAGGCAAACGACCAGATGGCGTATTTTTCGCTGGACAAACTTTCTTAGCGAAACTAACAACAGGTATAGCAACACTTATTACAGGTATTGGCTATACAATAGTCGGTTTCTCAGATAATAATGTAAGTAGGCTTAACGATTATATTTCAACACTAGCTAATGACCCAAGTTTACCACTGCCTCGTAATCTGGCAATCTATGATAATTATATGATGATTTTATTCTTCCTTGTTTCAATACCCCCTGCAATCGGTTGCCTTCTAACCATTATACCTACTTGGCACTATGCACTTGATGATGAAAAACACGACGAAATTCTAGCAGAACTCAATCGTAGAAGACACGAAGATACTTATGAAAATGATAGAATTAATGAAGAAAATCTTAGTAAAAACGAAGAATTTTAATATTAATATCTAACTTACTATCTGTTTAATTGTCAGGGGGACATGACTTTGTCGTGTCCCCGTGACAATAGCTTGACAGAGTCCTGTCCCCGTGACAAAAGCTTTATACATTTTTTCGTAATTATCAGGGATACACGATGTAATCATGTCCCTCTAACAAGAGTTTTATCCTTTCTTTACGTGCCTTATCCTTCTTTCATAAGATGATATAAAAAAGCACCTATGCTTTCGCATAAATGCTTTATATTATCTATTTAGTTTTTTAATTTACTTTTTAGGTTTAGGTTCATTGAGTTCAGCAGGTATGACTGATAAATCAGTTCTATCACTTTGCCTTATAGTGATGAATTCTATTCAAATACTATACCTTTTTCT
>CAZKXV010000159.1:0-3988 GCA_964556835.1 uncultured Clostridia bacterium | reverse complement strand
CCTACTCTACTAATAGTTGGAGGTTCACAAGGTGCAAAAGCTATCAATGAATGCATACTGAAATGCATTGAGGATTTGCTACCTCGTTTTAATGTAATTCACATTACAGGTAAGACTATTATTAAACCTTTCAACAAATACCATATTTGTCTAAACTACACTGATAATATTGCTGATTATTATGCTCTTGCCAATATTGTTGTATCAAGGGCTGGGGCAACAAGTTGTGCAGAGCTATGTTACCTTGAAAAGAAAACTGTACTAATCCCCTTGCCGAAAGGTAGTTCAAGAGGCGACCAATTACTAAATGCAAAATATTATGAAGATAACAATTCTGCAAGAGTTCTCCAGCAGAATGAAATGACACCAATTTCACTTTATAATATAATAGTTGATACCTATAATAATTTTCAACAAGCAGACACTATCAAACCTGCAGATTGTGCCAAGATTGCACGTTTAATAGTAGAATACAACTTATAATAAAGGTATTTGTCTTGTTTTGCGAATGTCTATCAATATCACTCATTGTATGATAGCATATTAATTCATATAGGAGGGTATATTATGAATGATAGAAACGAAAGTAGCGAAAATAGCGAAAGCATCGTCAAATGGATTACTGTGACCATACTTATTGCTATAAGTGTGTTTTTCGCAATACTATATCAGAATACTACAGAGATGCCTACAGGTGAAGCTGCAAAAGAGGTAATTGATGAGATTAAAGAAGACCCCTTAGAAGAACCGACAGAAGAAGACACACCTGCTGAAGACCCTTATGTAGCACCAGTAATTACATATACAACCTTCCCCAAAAGTGCATTTACTTCATCAACTGGCGAATATTACATCAATACTGGAGGGGAAAACGATGAATATCTACAAGAAGTAATTGATTTCAATGGTTACTATTATCTGATATTAGAAACAAACTCTAATGGCAATGACTATAATGCAGATAGGGCTGGTGTAGCAGTCGCTAAGATAGATTATAATGGGACAATTATTAAGACCGTAACTCTAGTAGGCGGTCGTAATGAAACATACTTATCATCTAAGATTTCAGGTATGGGAATTGTAATTGCGGCTTTAGGCACAAGCGGAATTAATTATTACTTAGTATCATTTGAATTAGAGTATTCAAAATCTGTTACTTCAGATATATTCGATAGTATAAAAATGTATTATACAAGAGATTACACCTTAATTGCAGGAACAACAGGTAAAAATATTACCATTTTTGGATTTGATAATAATTTGAACAAGCTCTTCTCTAATACAACAGAATATCAAGCAAGTATAATCATTCTAGACATATTTCCAGCCATTTATGGCTATAGTATAGCGATTAATGTAAATAGTTCAACAAAATGCAGCTATCTTCTCACAATCAACACCAATGGAAATACTTTGTCCAACAGCTTAATGACCTCTGCCGAATTGATTAAAATAATACCAGTAGCAAATGGATATGCACTACTCGAAAAAAGTGGGGAATCAATATATCTGAAAACTCTTAACCTTGATTTAGTACAACAATTCAAAACGCTATTAGGAGATGGGACAAGTGGTGATTTCTATCCTGTTCCAAACGGTTATATCACCTTTGTATATACTAATACAGACACAATTTCATATCATCTTTGTAGTTTCGGTCAGAAAATCACAACTAATACAATAGATTTCAGAGATATAAGAAGTATAAAATCTTACGCTTCAACAAGTGATGGTCTATATATTTATGCAAATATCTTAACCTTTGGAGATACTCAAGATACAAAAGTTATAAAATATAATACGAATAATGTTATTTCCTATTCCAATTCTATTGGAGGTTATTACCTAGATTCAGCAGTAAGGATAATAATCAAAGAAGGACAAATAATAACATTTATGAATACGAATTCTAACACTTCTGATTACATTAGCAATTACGGTGGTTCTGACATATTTATATTAGCTAAAAATATATAAACTAACAAGTTCTAACCTATAAATAATTGATAAGGCGACCATTTAGGTCGCCTTACGTTCATACAAATCATATCTTAAGTTTAACAGTGTTAGGTAATCATTAGTATATTACATGATATGCGTTTATTTATTCCAATGTGAGCAATTTGCAAAGCTACATACAAGCTAAATGCAATTAAACCAACAAATCTGGATAAATATAACCGTGTTTTGGTGGCATTGAATTATATACCATAGTTATATCCATATATCCGACACCTTTATCGTTAAACCCACCAAATTCGCCTTTCAACAGTACGCTCTCCATATCTAGGTTCATTCCCATTATGGCTACCTTTGCACCTTTTTCAAGCCCTTTTAGCTCCTCTTGGTAGGGTTTTGCAGGAATTACTATCCTGCTACTATCACAAGCTTGTGCTTGTATTATCGGAACTAACTTAGGATAGCCTTCACTATCATAATAACAAATAAATTTTAAGGTAGCTAAGCCCTTGAGCAGTTTATTAGCCCAAGGTTTCATTACCGCTTCTTTTCCATTATCAGCAAACTTACCCTTAGTCATTGTATTCTTCAATGCGCTCATTACGATACCAAACATCTCAAGCGGTTTACCCTCTGATACCTCAACTAAATCATAATAATGCACTGTATGTATTCCAAAATAAGAATTATAACGGAACATCGGTATATTATTATACATTTCATATTCCGCTCCAGAATGCTTCTTCTCTTTCCATAATGCCTTGCCCGACCACCATTTCTTGCCTAGACTCATTATAAGAAAACCCATTTTCTTAGATTCTTCGATATACTTACCACACAAACCCGAAATGAACTGACCTGAAATCATTTCTTTTTCATTCAGTGCTTGCAATGAAGTTATAAACGAAATATGAGGGTATTCGTTATCGCCAACTGAGCCAATTAGACCCACTTTGAAAGTTTCGCCAAATTCTTTTAACATATCATTGTTAATAGTATTCATAATTTCTCTCCTATTATAATTTAGTGCTTCCAGTTAGAAACGTTCTATCTGAAATCTTGCTATTTAACTTAGCAGACCTTAGAATTTCATCTGCATAATCTTTTTCTATTTTTTCTACTCCCTCATATTCCCAATGGCTTCCCAATCTTTCATACTTTGATGCACACAGATTATTGAATGCACATAGCTCCCAACGCTCAACTACATCTGCGATATTCAAGTTAATAAAATCTTTAATAGCAATGATATTCTCTAAGCTATCTGTAGCTTTAGGAATTAATGGAGTTCTTATCCATATCTTCGCACTTTTATCCTTACGCAACTTGTCGGCTAACTTAATCAAGTTATCAAGAATTAGCAAATTATCCACTCCAGTATATTTTTTGTGTAATTCTACATCCATAATCTTTATATCATAAAGAAATAAATCTGCATATTCGGATACTTTCTGAAGTGCTTCATACTTAACTTCTCCGCAAGTATCGATTGCAATATTTTGCCCTTTCTCACATAGTAATTTACAGACTGCAATTGCGAAATCACTCTGTGCCAATGCCTCGCCTCCCGATAAAGTAATTCCTCCATTCTCGCCAAAATATGCTTTATCTTTCAACAATTCTTCTACTAAAGCATTCGGCTCCCAGTCGATACCTTTGACTTCAATGGCATTTGTAGGACAGCTTTCTACACATTTAAGACATTTTATACATTTTTCTTGATCAAATACTATTCCTTTATCTGTCATTATGAGGGCATCATTTCTGCATGCTAGAGTGCAATTTCCACAACTAATACATCTGCTCTCAAACCATTCTAATTGCTTATAGAACTTGATACTTTCGGGATTATGACACCACCTGCATTTCAATGGGCAACCTTTGAGAAAAACCGTTGTCCTAAGACCTGGTCCATCTTCAGTTGACATTCTCTGTATATTAAGCACTCTTCCTGTCATACTTTACCTCACATACTCTCATGCTCTTGTCTTGAAATAATTTCATCTTGAAGAGCTCTACCAATACTTTC
>CAZKXV010000158.1:0-4015 GCA_964556835.1 uncultured Clostridia bacterium | reverse complement strand
TTCTTGAGAAAATCCTAGTGTCATATCTATCATTTAGTTCTTGAAGTGTTAAATTAGTTGTTATACAGTAAGGTTTTCTTCTCGTCGCTCTTGTTGAGATTAGACTATATAGATGTTCTTTTGTTACAGTTCTATATACTGGCTCAGAGCCTAAATCATCAATTATGAGTAGGTCGCAGTTCTGCAAATTATCTAAGTAAATATATTCTTCAGGTTTAGCTTGACCAAAAGAAATCTTGCGAAATAATTCATTTAGCTCTTGAGCTAGGATAAATAATACTGAATAACCTTTAGCTTCTATTTCATTGCCAAGTGCAGATAGAGCGAAGGTTTTTCCAACAGCTGTTTTGCCAGTAAGCAAAATATTAGGTTTTTCATTTGTGGGGAATGAACCCGAATAGTTAAAAAGAACCTTATAGAGTGAATTTATTATTCTGCTATGAGTCTTATCTAAGAACTTGTTAATATTATGGTCGCTAAATTTGAAATTAGGTATGTTGATGTCCTGATTTGCTTCTTGTATTATAGCTTTCAGTTTCTTTTCAACGCATTTGCATAGTTTGCCTTCTATTCTGCCAGCATCTTGGCATAGAGGGCATGAACAATCTATATCGTATGGGTTCAGCCCTAAATCTAGTGCTATGGCTCTACATTTGGCTAATATGGCGTTATGCTCTTTCTTTTCTGATGAGCAGTCTTCTTGATAATAGGTTTTTTCGGCAAGCACAAGCTCTAGCTCACATCTTGATATTTCTAATTCTTTGAAGTTATGATTCTCCATTGCTTTATCGTAATCAATAGAAATTGCTGATTCTTTAGCTAATCTAGTGCCTTTCATTTCGGATAATATTAAGTTGATATATTGTTGCTTAGTCATATTAAATATCTCCGGAAATATCATCATATAAAGAATCTAAATCAACTTCATCGAAAGTTCTAATAGAAGAAGAGTTAGAAAACTCTTTGCTTACATCTTTATTCTTTGGTTTGCTTGTTTCAGCTTTCGCTTTCTCAATTGTATTGATACCTTTAGTATGCCAATCGCTTAGTATAGTGTTCATATACGCAAAACTTTTGCCAGCAGACAAGGTTGCTGAATAAAAAATCATATCTTCAGGGATTTGCCAAGCTGTTATCCAAGTTTCTAAGTATTGTCTATCGTAAGATTTTACTTTGCGAATAATGCCAATTTCATCAAATAATTTCTTAATTTTCTTATCCGTTTCGGTTAATTTGGATACATAATAATTAAGTGCTTGGGTAGTAACTACTCCTTTCTTGTATAACTTTAGTATGTAGTCGTTCATATCTTCAAGCGTGCGTTTATTTGTTCTCAAGCAGATAGTAGCTATGAGTTCAAGAGTTTCTTGATTGTATCCCATATTCAACCAAGGATTAATATATATTTTGATTATATTATCTAAGGTTGGGTAATAAACGCCTAACCCCTCATTAACTTTAATAGCTATATTTTTCATTATTTTGCAGTTGTTAGAATATTCATCAATTGCTTTTGTACTAAATATAGTTAGTTCAAAGTATTCTTCTAATTTCCTGTCTAACTTAAGCATACTGCCATTTTTCAGTGACTTCGCAACGTGCAGGATTGCCTCTTTTTCAAATCCATAACTCTTTTGCCATTTCAAGTAGCTGTTTGTATCTTCTATTGATGGGGATTTATTTAGCTTAAGAGCACGGAACAAATCTCGCATTTCTTGCGAATTAGCTTCGATTTCTTGGAGTTTCTTCTCTACTGAACTTACAGTTCTTATATTGTCATTTGCCCAATTCATGGCAACTTTCAATATATAGCGATAGCCTACATTTTCGCCTTTATATCCTATACAATATCCTGCTATCATTAGCATTGCTTCTTGCTTTATACGATATATTTCCATTGTTTCATAATACTCTGTATACTCGGCTGGAGAAAGCATTCTTATAGGAAACATATCTTGTAATTGAGAGTTGAAATCAGTATATTTTGCTTCTGAATATAGTTTATTTGATAGGCCTTTGGGTTTAATAGGAAGATACTTAATTTCAAAAGGGTCTTTATTAACTATATCTATTATCCCCTTATCATTCCAATAAGTGAAAGATTGTTTTATTTGGTCAGATGACATATTTAGCGCATTTTCAAAATCTTGGATAGTATTTTCATTAGGAGATATTTTGGTGCATTGATGAAGACCGTATAAATATACACGTACATCATCGCCGTTAGCATGGGGTAAATACTCATTGATAAATATGTTATCAACTAATGTAAAACTGTCTTCATTGTAATTGCGTGAGTATCTTACTAGTGGCATAATTTGATTGCTATTCTCCTATAAATAAATCTCTTAATTTTTATGAGAGAGTGTTACAAATATATCATATTCGGTGCAAAAATGCAAGGTATAATATTAGTGAATTTTGCCTGTATGTTAAGAAGTTGGTTGTTTATGTACAAATTAGTTGCATTAATTGACCTTCCTACTATATAATGGCATAGAGTTAAAATATTTCTATATAGTATTATTTATCTAGTTTTATCATATTTATAATTAACAATATAGAAAGTTTATTATTATGGAGGTTTATAATTATGAATGATTTTATTAATACTGACAGTACTTTGAATACTATACACAAAGGCGCTTTTCTTACAGCTGGTGATAAGGTTATGAACACTATGACAATTGGTTGGTTGCAAGCGGGTGTTATGTGGTTTAAGAAAATTCTTATTGTGCCTATTAGAACTAGCCGTTATACTAAAGAATTAGTAGATGAAAGTGGCTTTTTCACTGTAAGTGTTCCTTATACGAATGATATGGTAGCTGCCCTTGCAGTAACAGGGAAAGTCAGCGGTAGAGATTGTGATAAATTTCTAAAAGCAGGTATTACCGCTGTTCGTGCGAAATCAGTTCCAAGTTACGTTGTTGATGGTTGCGATATGTATTATGAATGTAAAGTGCTACATAGTATACCTCTAAATAAAGAGGAATTGTCGGAGGAGCTTGCTAATTACTATCCTAAGTCTAATATGCATACCCTTTATTTCGCAGAAATTATTGAAATCTATAATAAATAATATCTAAAAAATTCTATATAATTTATTAACCGTAAGGCAAGCCTTACGGTTAATTTTATGAGTTAATAAATAAATGAATAAGAATACTATTTCTAAAGTGCCTTAGTAAACATAAATATATTTGCTTTACTATGGTTATTAAATCCTAATTTCTTAAAGAATGGTTCCCCATCGCCAGATGCATAGATACAAGCAACTTTGTAACCTAATTCTTTGGCTATATGTAATACGTGATTGGCAAGAGCTTTCCCTATGCCTTGATTACGATATTCGTAAATAGCGGATATATTAGAGATGCTAGATATGCCACAAGCAGTAACTAAGGTGCAAGCTCCAACAGGTATGCCATCTAATAAAGCTATAAAATGCCTATTTATTGGGTGGTCTTCCCCATAACCTATTGATTGATATAATTCATTCCAGTATTTTTTCATACTGTCTGGGATTGAATTTGAGGCAGCTATAATTTCTGTCCACATCATTAATAAGACTCCGTTATTGACTTCAATTATTTCAAGATTATCATTTTGCTTACATTTCATTAAATTGTTTAATTCAATACCCATTATGTCAGTTTCAGCTATTTTTTTTGCACCCATATCTATTAAGTGTTGGCTTAAATTATTAGGTTTGCTGTTCTGGCTTATCCACCAACATAGTGAAGGTGTGCCTATAATAGAATTGATTTCTGCAATTCTTTCTTGCACATTTTTTTCAGGTAAATTAGGTGTTAGCACGGAGTTAAATAGCGGAAAATCTAAGCACGACCATGTTATGGCACAATCTTGAAGTTTCTGAGTGTCAATGTGTTTATAATTATTCCATATCATTGTGCTAGTAATTAGCATATTTTCAGTAATTTTTAATAAATTGCTATGCGATAATGATTGTATAAGCTCTTCTTTGTTACTCAAGATAATGTTCTCCTTTTGAAGT
>CAZKXV010000157.1:0-4040 GCA_964556835.1 uncultured Clostridia bacterium | reverse complement strand
ATCTATCATACAGGCTTTTTTATTTACCTGTCCGTGAAATAGGGTTCACATCAAAATGAGTTGAATAACTAAATAGTGAAAAGTTAATAATAGAAGTTAGGCTTGAGGAATTATATTTGTAGGAGAGCCAATAATATTATTTTGTGTATCATTCTTGCTTGTTAGCTTAAGTAGTATAGGGGCGATGATAGAAGTAGCAATTACAAGAGCTACAACAACTGCAAGATACTTAGATTCGATAATGCTTTCATTAACAGCTTTCTGCATAACAACAAGAGCAACTTCGCCTCGAGCAATCATTGCAAATGCAATAGTTTTGGAGTCTTGTCTGTCTAAATGACACATCCTTGAGGTTGAATAGCAACCTATTATTTTAGATATAATGCCTATAGAAACGAAAGCTAATGCAAATAGGATTAGCGAGGCATCAAAATCCACGAATGATGCTTTAATACCAATATATGCGAAGAATACAGGGGCAAAGAACATATAAGAATTTATGTCTATTTTGCGTTCTATATAACTTGAAACGCTTATCCCGCTGAAGATAACGCCTGCAAAATAAGCACCAGTTATGTCAGCTACGCCAAATACTTTTTCGGCCACATAAGCTAGTATTAGACATATGCCTAAAGCAAATATAGGAATTCTTCTATTACGAGGATATTTTCCAGAAAAGTATTTGAATAACTTATGAATAGGAATGCCAACAATTACAAGTAATGCAAAAAAGAGTAATGTTTTGCCGATTGTAATCCATGGATTGATAGCAGCATTATTAAACCCAAGCATTATTGATACCATAATTATTCCGATTATGTCATCAATAATAGCAGCTGAGAGTATAATTGTTCCTGATTTGCTTTTCAGTTTGCCTAATTCTTTGAGAGTTTGGACTGCTATAGAAATACTTGTTGCGGTTAAAATAAGACCAAAGAAAATATTCTTTATAAGTTCTGCTCTATCGAAGTTAAATCCGCCATGGAAAAGAGCAGCAATTAAAAAACCTAATATTAATGGAACAATAACGCCGCCAGCAGCAATTACTAAAGAAGCTTTACCTGTTTTTTTAAGTTCTTTAACGTTTGTTTCAAGACCCGCAGAAAAAATTATCATAATTACGCCTATCTCTGCAATTATGTCCAAAACATCAGAAGATTGGACAAGACCAAATACCATAGGACCGACAATTATGCCTGCTACAAGTGCCCCAACTACTTGAGGCATACCAATAGCTTTCATAAGTATCCCACTTGCTTTAGTAGCGATTAAGATTATTCCTAGTTGTAAGAGGTATTCTGTTTCCATTTCGTTAAAGAATACTCCAAATATTCATTATAGTCAAATAAATAATGCTACAAAATAAGACAAAAACAACAATTTACCAATTATTTACTAGGCACTTCCAAATTATGGAATAATATAGCTATTATTAGGCTAAAAAAGACTATAAACAACAAAATAATATGTTTTTTTATCACTTGGACAATGTAGAATAAAAGGGACAAAATATGGGGTGAAAATATGTCAGGAATGTATACAAAAGAGCGAATAAGAAATAGTATGTTAAAACTACTAATAGTTAATGGATACCACAATACAAGAACAAGAGAGATTGCGGAAAATGCTGGAGTGTCTGAGTCTACACTTTTTCGTTATTATAATAATAAATATGAATTATTTAAGGATGTAATAGAAGAGCAAGCATCTCTTTTCGGCAACAGTTCAAATGAGCGTACTAAGAGCCTTATAACTAAATATACTGGAAAAAGTGATATATGCCTTCCACAATTAATGAAATTAGTTATTGCTGATAGAATAGAATTATTATTTGATTATAAATATTTTGTTATTTTGGTTCTAAAAGAAAGGTATTCATATATCATTCTTAATGATATTTTCTACAGTCATATTTATGCAAGTTTTAGCAAAATTATTTCTTTTGTTTCGGAAAAAGCTGTTCTTAAAGGCGAAATGAATAATATTATAGGCTCTGAAATGTACATTAATAGTGTATTGGGGGCAGCAATTAGTAATATCCTTTTCACTGATAAAAAAGAATTATTAAATAGTAGTGTAGTTGCTGATATTATAGTAGATTCTATTGTATAATTAAGATTGAATTTTCTAATAAAATATGTTAAAATATATATAGTTTACATAAGGATAAGGTAAAGTAAAATATGTTTAATATAATAAATATTGGAACAAGTACTGTTAATTGCTTTGTTATAGAACACGGCGATAAAGTGGGCATTTTAGATAGCGGATATTATGGAGGATTTGATAAGTTCAAGACTAAGTTCGAAGAACTCGGTTATAATGCGGATAGTATAGCTTATTTATTTCTTACACATTGCCACGGCGACCATATTGGATTTCTTGATAAGATAATGGATTATACTACTGCTCCACTAATTTTGCATGAACAAGCAGTACCCCGCCTTTTATTAGGCTCTGATGGAACGTTTCTAGCTTCTACGAAACTTGTCCAAATGCTCAGTCGGTTGGTAGCAAATAGGAAACCTCCTATCCCTATTATTGATAGAAAAGATAGATATTTAGTTTTTACTGGAAGTGAGCAATATATCGAAGATATGGGGTTTACTGGGCATATTGTTGAACTTAGTGGGCATACTGCTGATAGTATAGGTATACTTGCTGATAAGGTGCTTCTTTGTGGTGATTCTGTTTTCAATACTTTTTATTCAAAGAAATATCATCCTTTAGTATTAGAAGATTTGGATAAACTATATAAGACTTGGGAATATATAGTTGCGAATTCTATTACAATAATACCCTCACATGGTAAGCCAATGCCAAGTGAAAAGTTAGCAAAATACATAAACTTGCTAGATAAGAACAGAATTTATTCTATATAATGTATTGAACAGCTATAATAATATATTTCAAGAGCGTCAATGATGCTCTTGACTAATTTTCTAATAAAAATTAGAGAATAAGTGATTTTGTCTATTTTGAATTGTAATTGTACGGCGTTTGAAACTAAAAATAATTGATTTATAATCGAAAGACTGTTATAATAGGCTATAATATATCAAAAAGGAGTGAAAATGGCTATTAACTTTGAATTATATAATGTATTCTATGTTACTGCTAATTGCGGGTCGCTTACGAAGGCTGCTAAGAATTTATATATTTCTCAGCCTGCATTAAGTCAATCTATAAAGCAATTAGAAGAACAATTAGGCGGAAGGCTATTTGTTCGCTCAAGCAAGGGTATGATTCTCACCTATGAAGGTAAGATAATGTATGAATATGTCAAGCAAGCAATTCTTCTTCTAGAAATTGCCGAAAATAAGTTTTCTCAATTGAAAGAACTTGCTTTTGGTGAGATTATTATTGGAGCAGGTGACAGTATAAGTAAGTTCTATTTGCTTGATTATATAGAAAGCTTTATCGCTGAATACCCTGATATAAGAATTAAGATAAAAAATAGAACAAGTAATAAGACCTTGAGTTTGCTTAAGCAAGGCAAGATAGATATGGGATTTGTTAATCTGCCTATAAATGATAGGAATGTTGAAGTTACTCCTTGTAAGGAAGTATCTGATTGTTTCGTGTGCAACAAAAATACTTTTATCAAAATAAAGCATAAGCTTAGTATGGAAGAGCTATCTGAATATCCGCTTATTATGTTGGAAAGAAAAAGTACTTCAAGAAAATTTGTTGATTCGGAGTTTAAGAAAAATGGGATATCAGTAGAGCCAGTAGTTGAGCTATGTAGTATAGACCTTATAATAGATTCAGTTGTAAGAGGTATGGGAATAGGCTGTGTTACAAAAGAATATATAGTTGAAGAGATAGCTTCGGGCAGACTTTATGAAGTGCCTTTGCAAGTGGAAATGCCAAGGCGTTCGCTAGGGATAGTGACAATGAAGGGTGCTCCTTTGAACTTCGCCTCATACAAATTCGTAGATATGTTACTTGGTGGCGGAATTGATATATAGCAGGAGACAAAAAAAACAATATGAATAGAATGACATCTAATGAATTAAGAAAAGCATACCTAGAATTCT
>CAZKXV010000156.1:0-4049 GCA_964556835.1 uncultured Clostridia bacterium | reverse complement strand
CTGACCAAACTAAAACCATAAGAATTATGGAGATGATGTCTTTATTCTTCACAATCTAGTATTAAAGAATTTCAATTTGAAGTAATCTTGCTAACATTTCAAATGCCTTAGAGTAATCACCATAAACCATAGAAACATGATGAGCAACTCCAGTGTAGACAACTTTGTCAAGCACATCTTTCATAGGCATTTCAAATCTAACTTTCGCATATGTACCGCTTAGTTCTTTGTTCATATGAATTGCTTCACCTTTGACATTTAGCAGTCTATATTTACCATTGATACTATCTAGTCTTGTCATATTAATATTGCCACTTTTCATAACGAAGTCAGCAGTAACCCCTCTGCCACCGGCAAAATATGTTTCAAGTGAACAGTTACATATACCATCAGCAAGGTTACAGGGTGCAACTCCACAATGCCACATAAGTGCAAAATCTTGCTCAATATTTACTTGTGAAAGGTCTGCCATAAATGGTGTTTCAGCTCCACAGCTTGAATGTGCAATCATTGTCAAGGCACAATCTATATCACCTTCACAAGCCATAATATAGCCTTCACTCTGTAATATGCTCATTGCCGCACAAGGCGACATCCCGTATTTATTTGCAAATTCAGGCCAACATCTAATAGCAATTGTATTAAGACCTTTTGTATCCATAAATTTCTTAAATTTCGCAGTTAATGTAGCTAATGTATTAATCTTGATATCATTTAATTTAGTAGTGTCGAAAGTCTTAGTAATTTTCGCAGTATATATTGCAACTTCATCACAACTCACTTCCATACCTTGTATTTCTTCGATTTCATAATGATTGATTAGTACTCCAAACTTCCTATAAACAGCTAAATCATCTACATCAAGATTAAAAAATCCTTGAGCTCTATAACCTATAATACCTAAATTCGTTTTACGTAGTCCAACAATAATTCTGACTGCATCTAACCAATCATTATCAATAGATGCGCCTATTGTATAACTAAAATCACTAAAACCACTCTTTACAAAATTACTTGCGTTAAGATTGACTCCGCATACAGAATTTAGTCTTATTTTGCCGCCATTATAGGGTAGCTCATCAAGTCCCCAGAAAAGAACAGGCTTATCTACTTTCTTCTTAAGTAATAATGCAAGGTGTCCTAAATGAAATGTTCCGCTTATTATTGCCATACAATCTACATCTTTAGAATACAGATAGTCACCTGCTATTTCAGCTTCTTCTGGTTCAATTACAAGTTCGGGATAGGCAAAAAGCTCAACATTATCAAGTGTAGAAAGCTTAGTTAATAATTCTTTGTAAATCTCTGTAGCTGCTAGGTAATCAAATGTCTTTCTAGCTAGGCAAACAACACCTAATTTTATTTGCTGTTTCATAATTATAGCCTCCATTTAGGTAAATATTATGATAAGTATAGTATAGTAATTATTTTTAGTCAATCAAATGATTATTCCAAATATTAAGTTGCTAGTTTATTTTTCGTATGCTACAATGTTGATATGTTAAATGAACAGATAATTAGGTTAGAAAAAATGGTCGGCAAAGAGGCAATAGATAAGCTATTGGGAAGTAAAATTATTGTTTTTGGCTTAGGTGGAGTAGGTTCATATACCGTTACAGCATTAGCAAGAAGCGGAGTTTTAGAATTAGGCATAGTCGATATGGATACTATCGAATTATCTAATATAAATCGGCAGTTATTCGCACTGCATTCAACAATTGGCAAGCTCAAAACTGAAGTTTGCAAAGATAGAATTAATGATATTAACCCTACTTGTAATGTTGATACTTATGCTTTCAGATATTCGGCAGATACTATGGATAAGATTGACTTAAGTAAGTATGATTATATTGTAGATGCAATAGATATGGTTTCTTCTAAAATACTATTGATTGAACAAGCACAAAAACTGGATATCCCTATTATTAGTTGTATGGGAACAGGGAACAAAATGAATCCCTCAATGCTAGAAGTAGCAGATATTTATGATACTAGCGTTTGTCCTCTTGCAAAAGAGATAAGAAAGCAGCTAAGGGCAAAAGGCATAGAAAAACTCAAGGTTGTATATAGTAAAGAAACGCCTATTGTACGAGGAAAGGTTATCGCAAGTTTCATAGCAGTACCTGCTACTGCCGGTTTAATATTAGCGAGTGAAGTATTGAAGGATATAACTTATAAGGAGCGAGAGTATGGCAAGAATTAGTATGTTAGAGTATAACAATGCTCAAGGTGAAGCAAAAGATTTATATGATAAGCAAATAATTGAACATGGAAGAATAACTAATATGAAGAAAACACTTCTGCATTCTCCAACTTCAATGCGTATATATATGGAATGGTATACCCTAAGAGACGAACTTGCAAGATTTCTTGATGATAAGAAAATTAATTATTATGCATATTCGATTTCTAATGCAAATGATTGTCTAATATGTTCAACTTTCTTTAGGCGTATAATCACTGAAAGCGGTTGCGACCCCGATAATTTAGTATTAGATGAAGAAGAAAAAATTCTTATTGAATATGGCATGCTATGTCTTAAAGATGCACACCTAATTAGCGACGAACTTGTATCGAATTTGAAAAATTATTACAATGAAGAACAGATAGTAGTGCTTACTGCATTTGCAGGTATGATGATTGCAACTAATTTAATAAATACTGCTTTGGATGTTGAGCTAGATGATTATTTAATAGCATACACGAAAAGATAGATTTATAATAGAGGAATAAATAAAATGTGTGAATTTAAGGGAAAGACAGTTTTTATAACAGGAATTGCGAAAGGGCAAGGTAGAGGCGTAGCACTCGCATTCGCTCGTCAAGGTGCAAATATTGCAGGTATTGATTTGGGATGTGCAATTGAATATCCTAAGTATAATAATAGCTGTTCAGAGGATATCAGTAAGTTGAAAGTAGAGCTTGATAATTTAGGAGTGGAATCTTGTCTTAATTGTGGAGATATCAGAAATGAGGCTGAAGTCAAGAGTGCTGTCGATTCAACAATAGCTAAATTCGCAACTATTGATATACTATTTAACAATGCAGGTATTTGTGCATATGCGAAAGCGCAAGAAATGTTGGAGGCTGAATGGGACAGCATGATTGATATCAATCTTAAAGGTGCTTGGCTTACTGCTAAGCATATTATCCCGTATATGATAAATGCAAAAAGTGGGGTTATAATTAATAACAGTTCGATAGCGGGTTTACGTGGAATGAATAGATTATCTCATTATGCAGCTTCTAAGTGGGGTATGGTCGGATTGACTAAGTCTTGGGCAATCGAACTTGCACCTCATAATATTAGAGTTCTAAGTATACATCCTACTGGCGTAGGTACACCTATGAATGATGGGCTTGCTATGTTAGAAGGCAAGTCTTCTGAAGAGATAGCAGAGGCTTCTGCAGGTAATCTAATCAATGTTCCTTGGATAGAAGTAGAAGATGTAGCAGAGGCAGTTCTGTTTCTTTCTAGCGATAAATCTAGATACATGACAGGGAGTCAGTACGTATTAGATGCTGGATTATTAACAAGATAGTGAATTTCATAATAATATTAAATATGAAAAAAATCGGGCATATAATTTGCCCGATTTTCTAATTAGAAATCTTATTTTCGATTATTATTTGCCACGTAGAATACTTAGAGTTCTATCATTAATTTCATAAGTATCGTTAGGCATTGTCTTAGATAATCCGTTATCTATTGATGGGACTATGAGTTTGCAAGGGTTGCTGAAATCATTTTTGCTACCGCCAAATACATTAAGAACATTTCCCGCTTCGGTATCAGCTACATTTAATTCTGCTACCATAAACTCATTTTCATCGTATTCTAAGCCAAAGTTATCTGTATCTTCCCAAATACCCGTGACAAAAATACCAAAGTTTAAATGCTTCATCATTAGATCTGTATTGCCTACAGTAGAGGATAAAGCAGATACCTTAAATGGATCGTATTTATCTTTTGAAAACTCTTGTTCTACTATGTCATCAATCATATTATTGAAAGTTGCGCTAAGGTCTACTCCTCTTAGTACAAAAGC
>CAZKXV010000155.1:0-4074 GCA_964556835.1 uncultured Clostridia bacterium | reverse complement strand
CAAAAAAGCTAGCTTCAAAAACTAGCTTCTTCTACAGTCTGTAACCTCACTATTAAGTGAGGTTTTTTTATTAATTTAGATAATAGCATAAATTTATATTTTATTTTCTAATATAAGCCTCTGAGATTTTATTTATTAATTATTTTTTTTAATAGATATTGAATTTAGGATTATAATGGTTTTTGATTTATTTCTAGCCGAAATGACATAATTCATTTTATGTTGCTAATTTCTGTCAGCAAATAGAGTTAGAGATATATTAGAATGATTACGGAGGTAGTAGTGGGCAGAGTTATTGTATTGACTTCAGGTAAGGGAGGGGTCGGGAAGACTTCTATTACTGCGGGTGTAGGAGTCGCCCTTTCGCATTTAGGGCGGCGGGTTGTGCTGGTAGATGCTGATATCGGGTTGAATAATCTAGATATGTTGCTTGGTGTGGAGAATAAGATTATTTATGACCTTGTAGACGTAATCGATGGCAGATGTCGGCTAAAACAAGCAATTGTTGACGTAAGACACAATGATTTTCTTTCTGTGCTACCTTCTAGCAACGCTTTCGAATATAATATTAGTATAGATTGTTTTCGCAATGTAATCTCAAGACTTAGAGATTATTATGATTATGTACTGATTGACTGCCCCGCTGGTATTGACATGGGTTTTTATAGAGCGGTAATAGCTTCTGATGAAGCTATTATTGTAACTACTCCTCATACTTCGGCTGTAAGAGATGCGGATAAAGTTGTATCACTTCTTGCAACTTATAACAAATCTATTCTAGGCGTTATAGCAAATAGGATGCGTGCTGACCTTGTTATGCGAGGCGATATGATGAGCGTGAAACAAGTTAAACAATTGCTTAGAGTACCTTTGATTGGGATTGTACCTGATAATGATGACTTAGTTATATGTTCTCAGATGGGCAATTATGGAGAGCTTTATGGTGAGGCAATGAATAGTTTCCGTATGATTGCGAAAAATATTGAAAATGACGCTAGGTATTTGTATGATTACACAGCAAAATATAGGGGTGTAAAGGGGAAAATTAAACTACTATTGAAGGGGGGAGATGATGTATACCGCTAAAATAGCTACGATAAGACTGGAGAAAGTATTATCAAATGACAGACAGGGTTCAGTGGATAAAACTCTAGAGGCACTTAAAGGAGATTTATACGAGATTCTATCAGCTTATGCCGATGTAGCCTCTGATACTGTACAAATAACTATTGAAAATGAAAATGGATTGTATCATATCAAATTAACTGCAAAGGCAAACAGAATAAATGGATTATCTAATATTAACAAAATATAGTTAAATAACTGCTAGAACTAATATTTTTCGTTCAGTTGTGGATTTCACAATAAATTTTCTAATAAAAATAAACAAATAATGAATATTTAGTTGACAAGTCAATTATATATGTATATAATAACGTGAACTAATTAATACTTTAATGGAATATATTATGTGAGGTAAAAAAAATGATTATTGATAGACTAAAGCGTTTTCCTAAGTCATATATTTCGTATATGAACAGAATGCTTGCGGACAAAGACGTCAATTTTGCGTGTCATCCATATTTATTTGTACTATCAGAATTCAAGTCAATGAATATTGTAGAATTAACTAATTATGTTCATTTTGATAAGGCGCATACTAGTCGTATTCTTAAGAAAATGCAAAAAGAGGATTTAGTGAAAATAGCTAGTTTAGAAAATGATGCTCGTGCGAAAATTGTCAGCTTGACTAAAAGAGGTAGAGCAATTAGTGATTTGTCAGAAAGATATACTAAAGAGTGGGAAGAACTGCTATTTGAAGGTTTATCAGATGAAGAGATACTAACTTTCACTTCGGTATTAGATAAGATGATAGTAAATGCGAATAAGCAAGAAAACAACAACTAGGAGGTATTATGCTAAAATTATTGAAACTTCTCAAGCCTAATATAATGTTAATTCTGCTTTGTGTGGTATTAGTTAGTGTATCAGGCATATTCTCACTTCTTCTGCCAGACAGAATGAGCACGATTATAAGTGAGGGCATTACAACAGAGTATATATATGAGACTGCACCTGATGGCAGTACAGTGTATATGCCAGCAATTTTTTCTACAGGTGGAGACCTTGTTCCCATACCTAAAATCGTTCATGAAAATGCAGGCGAGTTAGTATTAAATTATGATGATGCAAGAGATATATATTATGCTCAAGTCGTAATGAGCAGTAATGTATCATTTGTTCAAGAGGTGGATGCTGAGGGAAAGCTAGTCTACTTAGTTATGCCTGATAATCAAGGAACTCTCCAAGAAATCGAATTACCGCAATTTCTTAGAACTGTTGATGGGCAAGAGGAAAGTCAAGCTATGCAAGGGCATGTAGTCATTACTGATAACGGTACTCCTCAAATATTACAGAAACAAGTAAGTAACATTAATGAAATTTGGAGAAATGGCTTGATAATGATAATTATTACGCTTATTTCCTCTATATGCGCTATAATTAACTCTTATGTAAGTTCGAAAGTTGGTGCAAGTTTCGGAAGAGATGTTAGACACAAACTCTTCAAAAAGACTATTCGTTTTTCGAATGAAGAATGCGATAAGTTCGGTCAATCAAGTCTTATTACTCGTATGACTAATGATGTCAATCAAGTACAAATGCTTGTATTGATGTCCTTAAGAATGGTTATATTAGTGCCTATTTTATTAATTGGCGGTTCATTAATGGCTTATAGAAAAGACCCCGAGCTTACAAAGGTATTATTCATTGCAATTCCAATAATACTTGTTGTTGTAGGTATTGTAGCTACAAAAGTAATTCCTCTATTCAAGCAAATGCAAAAGAAGATTGATAGACTTACATTAGTCTCTCGTGAAAATATTACTGGTATTAGGGTAATTCGTGCCTTTTCCCAAGATGAGAGAGAGACAGAAAGATTTGAAGTGGCTAATAGAAGTGTTACAGGTCTTGCAATAAATGCTGCTAGATATATGGCCGTTATTTTTCCAATTATGCAACTTATTATGAGTTTATCAGTTGTTGGCGTTATGATTATTGCTATCGGAGCTATTAATAGAGATTTGCAAATTGGTGCATTAAATTTCGAGTCTATAGGGAATATGATGGCAGTAATTCAATATATGATGCAAATTATGATGAGCGTTCTTATGCTTGCTATTATTTTCATTATGATGCCTAGAGCCGTAGTTTCTGGTAAGCGTATCCAAGAAGTATACAACACGGAAAACAAAATCAAAAACCCTAAGGGCGGTGGAAAAGAATTGAAAGGCAAGCTTAGTGTAGAATACAAAAATGTATCATTTAGCTATCCTAATTCAAATGTAAATGTGATTAAAGACTTGAATTTCAAGATTTCTGAGGGGGATACTGTAGCTATTGTTGGCTCTACCGGTTCAGGTAAGTCGACCCTAATTAATATGTTACCTCGATTATACGATGTTACGGAGGGGCAAGTATTAATAAATGGCGTAGATGTAAGAGAATATAACCTTACTGAACTAAGAGAAGCTATTGGATTCACTCCACAGAAGAACATCCTTTTTGAAGGCACAATTCGTGATAATGTAGCGTATGGCGTGAAAAACGCTGATGACGAAACTATTAATTGGGCATTAGATATCGCACAAGCTACTGAATTCATAAATAATTTGGATGATGGGCTAGACCATAATATAGAACAAGCGGGAGCAAATTTCTCTGGTGGGCAGAAACAAAGGCTTTCTATAGCAAGAGCAATCTGTCGTAAGCCTAAAATATTTGTATTTGATGATAGTTTTTCTGCTCTTGATTTCAAGACTGATAAAGCGCTTAGACACGCACTAAAACCTGTTACAAAGAAGAGTATGGTTATACTTGTCGCACAAAGAATAGGTACTGTTATGGATGCAGATACAATTATAGTGTTACAAGATGGTGTAATTGCGGGACAAGGTAAGCATAGAGATTTGTTAAAGAATTGTGAAGTATATAGAGAAATAGCATATTCTCAAATGAGTGAAGAAGAAATACAAACTACCCTTAGACTTGAGGGAGGTATATCATGAGTAATAA
>CAZKXV010000154.1:0-4078 GCA_964556835.1 uncultured Clostridia bacterium | reverse complement strand
TGTGCTTCCAATCTAGCTTTTTGGTCAATAGGGTCGTTCAATTCACTAAAAGCATTACCCATCTCTCTAGCATATATGAAGAATTCGAATCTTTCAGTCAATCTTGCGTCACTAGCTTTTTTCTTAGCAAGAGGGCTAACCTCGACAGGATAATCAATGATAAATGTAGGTTGAATAAGCTTATCTTCTACAAATATGTCGAATAGTTCAGCCATCGCAACGCCCCAAGAGACATTTTTCTTCAACTCAACGCCCTTATCTTTTGCTAGCTTAATTATAGTCTCTATATCATTATTCATAAAGTCTATACCGCCGAACTCGTAAACAGCTTCAGCCATAGTCATAACTTTCCAAGGTGCTTTAAGCTCTATTTCCGTTCCTTGATAATCAATCTTTGTAGTACCACAAGCCGCTATCGCCACATATTCAAACATTTCTTCGCTATATCGCATCATATCATTATAATCAGCATAAGCTTCATATAACTCAATACTTGTAAATTCGGGATTATGCTTAATAGACATTCCCTCATTTCGGAATAATCTGCCCATCTCATACACTTTCTCGAACCCGCCTACAATTAATCTTTTTAGGTATAACTCAGGTGCAATTCTAAGGAACATATCGATATCTAGAGTATTATGGTGTGTAACAAAAGGTCTTGCGGTAGCTCCGCCAGCAATAGTATTTAATATAGGTGTCTCAACTTCTAAGAAACCTTTATTATTTAGGAATTCTCTTATAGAAGTAATGATTTTGCTACGAGTAACAAAAGTCTTTTTGACTTCAGGATTTGCAATTAAGTCCACGTATCTTTGTCTATAACGCAAGTCATTATCTTTGAGTCCGTGCCATTTCTCAGGTAAAGGTAGAAGTGATTTAGATAGTAATTCGACCTTATTGGCCCTAACAGAGATTTCGCCACGCCTAGTAGTAAAAACTACACCTGTAACACCTATAATATCGCCGATATCAAGCAACTTCTTGAAATCATCATAAGTATCACCTAGTTCATCTATACTAACATAGATTTGAAGAGTGCCTTCGCCATCAAGGATATGTGCAAAACTGCCCTTACCCATAACACGTTTTGAAATCATTCTACCAGCAAGAACTACAACATTGCCTTCAAGTTCAGCATAATTATCTCTAATTTCATTGCTGCTATGCGTTTTATTATACTTGACTACTTCGTAAGGGTTCTCACCTCTTGCAATAAGTGTCTCTAGCTTATCGTATCTAGCTTGTATAAGTTCTTTAACATCTAGTATTTCTGCGTTTTCAGGGACATTTGTATTTTCACTCATAATTATTTTTTATCTCTAATATTTAATATTTCATATTGAAATTTTCCTCTAGGAGCTGAAATAGTAACAATTTCATTGATACTCTTACCTATCAAAGCACTACCTAAAGGAGACTCGTTGCTAATTCTCTTCTTAATAAATTCAGCCTCAGCAGAACCTACAAGATGATATTCTTCGACATTACCCAATTCTAAGTCCTTAATGGTTACGTAATCGCCAATATCAACAGTACTTGTATCTTCATCAGCTTCAATAATTTGAGCCTTTGCAAGCATGTTTTCTAAAGTCTTAATCTCATCTTCGACTTCTCCTTGAGCATTCTTAGCAGCATCGTACTCAGCATTTTCCGAAATATCGCCATGTTCTCTAGCAATTTTGACTTGTTCAGCCATTTCTGATCTTTTAACCTTAATAAGATAATCTAAGCGTTCCTCTTTCTCGGCAACGCCTTTAAGAGTTAATAAATATTTTTCAACCATGAGTTTCCTCCAATAAATTAATTATTTTTCATTTTATAACTTAATACACTTAAGCTTTCACTTAAATATACATTTTCAACAACAACATTATCTTTAATTTTCAAGTCAACAGGAGCAAAATTCCAAATATTCTTAATATTTAGTTCATATAATTTCTCTGCGACAGCTTGAGCGGCATCTTTCTGCGTAGCAATTACTGCAACATCTACTTTGTTCTGATTGACAAATGAATCTAGCTTATCGATATGTAAAAGCGGTATATTACTTGCAATGGTATCTGTCCTACAAATCACATCAAAAGCACCAATTACATCAAAAGCGATTCCAAACCCTCTATAACTTGCAATTGCTCTGCCTATATTGCCTGCACCGATAATAATCATATTATATGACTTATCAAGCCCTAATATTTTCGCAATTTCAGTTCTTAGATTAGAAACATCATATCCATAACCTTGTTGACCGAAACCCCCAAAATTGCAGAAGTCCTGCCTAACTTGAGACGCAGTAATACCAAGCATCTCTGCAAATCTAACAGAAGAAACTTTTGTTTCACCTTTTAGTTCTAAATCAACTAAATATCTATAATACTTCGGTAATCTTCTTATAACCGCTTCTGAGATAATTTTGCTCATTATTACACCACTCCCTATAGTCTAAAGTAGATATTAACATTTTTAGCAAAACAAGTCAACAAAAAGCTATAAACATTACCATACTTAAAAAAAGACAATAAGGATACTGAACTGAACCCATAAAAACGGACACTATAAATAAAAAGCCTCCTGTGATAGAATATATCATAAGGAGGTTTTTTGATATGGCAGGAAAAAAAGGAATGAGAGATTATCCTCTCTCAATTAAACTTAAAGCAGTAAGACTTCATTTAGAAGAAGGAATGATAACAAGAGAAGTTTGTGAAAACCACAATTTAGTCTTATGCTCATGGTATGTTCTTTTTACAACGACCTCTACTAAAACAGTATATTCAAAAAGCCAAATAGCTGATACGCCTGGGAAACAGTAGTTGCGTAACCCTAAAAATTTATTTACATGATAATTCTGGTCTTTAAATACTATCTTTTTAATTTTAAATTGCCCATCAGTCATTACGTGCAGTTCAAGCTCCAATGGTATTCTAACATTATTTACAATTTAATTATCCTTATCTTTTATAACTTTTGAAACAACACCTTGTTTAATCCTTAAATTATTTATATAGCTTTAATACTACAAGTATGCAGGCATAAATGGCTTCTAGCTCAAGCTCTGCAATCTTATCTTGTGTACTCTCATCGTGGGTTCCTGGTTGAAACCACACGTACTTTATGCCAAGAGCGGCAGCTTCTTCCAATATTGGCAAAGCCCTTGTTGGAGATACAACCATATTGATAACATCAGGTTTTTTGGGTAATGAAGATAAATCCTTATAACAAGTATCACCCTCTATGCTTTCATACATGGGATTGACTGCAAAAACCTTATATCCTTGCTCTTTTAGCTTTTTATAAATCATGTTGCCGTACTTCTCGGAATTGCGATTAGCTCCGACAACGGCCCAAGTCTTTTTGCTAAGTAATTGTTTTTCCATCGTAATCCTTCTTATAATATTTGATTTAATTTATGCGGTCTTGCAATTATACTTTTTTATAATTAAAATTACAACCATTATAATAAAAATTATAACACTAAATCCTATAAATGCAAACTTAAGACTCGCAATCAAGGAAACAAATAATGGAAGCCCTTTAAATACCAATGCGGATTGAGATAAAAGATTAAGAAGCATAGCGTTTTCTAGCATATCGCACACAACAGCAATTACTGCCGCATATGAAGCCCATTGCAATAGCTTTTTCCGTGAACCCTTTTGCTTGCGTGCCAATGCTTTGTTTAAAGAGTAAGCCAAACCGCCATAACCTATAAGCCATCCGAAATCTAATAATGTATTAACTCTTGCAGCCTCTATCTCATTTATAGACCAAGTAGATAATAATTCTTGATAGTTTTCATAGTTCCAAAGAAACTCTAAATCAACAATATTAAAGACACTAGCATTAAGAACCTGCGTCGAAGGCATCATAAGGATAGAAAACACTACAAATATAGCAAAAAAGATTATAATATTAAGATACTTTTTCAAAAGAACCGCCTCCAATTAATTTTACAAAAACTCATTTTTATTTAATGGTATAAACAATTCCGTAAAAATAAATGAAAATATTAATCTCTCTAGTAATCAAATTACAGCATGTTCGTGGATAAAAATAAATACAAGTAATTCAATAACAA
>CAZKXV010000153.1:0-4085 GCA_964556835.1 uncultured Clostridia bacterium | reverse complement strand
CAGAATATATAAGAAGAAGATTAAAAGCTGTTGGACTTAGACCTATAAATAATATTGTAGATATAACCAATTATGTGTTATTTGAGATAGGACAACCTATGCACGCTTTCGATATAAGATTAATCGAAGATAGCACTATTATTGTTAGAAGGGCTATAGATAAAGAAAAAATTATTGCTCTAGATGAAATTGAATACAGTCTAAATAACTCCAATCTAGTAATATGTGACAAAAATAAGCCTGTTGCTATTGGTGGTGTTATGGGTGGAATAGGTTCAGGAATTAAATCTGATACTGCTACCGTTGTACTTGAATCCGCTAACTTTAACAGGGAAAACATTCGTAGAACCTCTAGACAATTGAACTTACGTTCAGACTCCTCTAGCAGATTTGAAAAAGGCATTGATTATTTGTCACAAGAGCTTGCACTAGAAAGGGCTTTGACATTGTTAGGTGGAGAGGTTTTAGATGGCACAATAGATTTTATGAGTGCTGTTATTGTAGAGAAATCCTTTACCTATACTGCATTTGAAATATCTAAGATACTTGGTGTTGATGTAGCTTCTAATACTATAATTGATATCTTAACTTCATTAGAAATTCCTTCAACTATAAAAGATGGGCAGATAACCAGTCATATCCCATTAAATCGAGATGATATTGATGGAATAAATGATATTGCTGAAGAAGTAATAAGAATATATGGATACGACCATATAAAGCCTACTGATTTATTGGTAAGAGGTGGAAGAAATAGAGAGCAGAAAATTGAGCAGATAATAAAACAACATTTAGTAAGCAACTCAATGTATGAAATTATTAATTACTCGTTCATAACACCAAAGAGTTTTGATATGCTTAATCTAGCAGAAAGCAATCCGCTAAGACAAGCTATACCACTTATGAATCCATTAGGTGAAGATTTGAGCGTTATGCGAACTACATTGGTGCATAGTTTAATCAAAACTGCAAGCAAAAACATAGCGAAAGGCAACAAAGCGGGCAGATTATTTGAAGTTGCGAGAACATATATACCTAAAGAATTACCAATTAATGATTTGCCTGATGAAATAATACAAATTGGTATTTGTGCATTTGGCAATAATGAGGACTTTTTCACATTAAAAAGTGCTATACAATCATTATACGATTTAGCTAATGCGGATGTTAAATTTGTACGCTCAAAGATAGAATACTTGCATAACGGAATTTCTGCGGATATAATGCTTAATGACAGAAAAATCGGTTATCTTGGTGAACTTCACCCAGATGTTATAAACAATTATGGCATAAAGAGCAAGTTGTATGTTGCAGAGCTTGAAATAGAGCCAATTAAAGCAAGTTTTGACCTTAACAAGCAATTTGTCGCTATCCCCAAATATCCTGCAATTGACAGAGATTTGGCGCTAGTGGTAGATGATAATATGTTGATAGGCGAGCTTATTGAATATATCAAAGCTTACAATTCACTTATTAGAGATGTTACATTATTCGATGTATATAGCGGTGAGCAAGTAGAAAAAGGCAGAAAGAGCATTGCTTTATCCGTAGTCATGAGAGATAATAACCGAACACTGACTTTGGAGGAAACCGCTAAGATATATGATAGTCTGATTGAGAATTTAGCTACTAAATATAATGCGAAATTGAGATAATATGATTATTCCAAAAACACTTAAAACTTTAGAATTTGACAAAATTCTTGAAATGTTAGTTCCTTACGCTCAATCCGAAGCGGGCAAAATTATTGCATTAAATCTAGTACCATATACTAGTATCGAAAGAGCAAGAGCGGAACTTGAATTAACCATACAAGCTGATAGAGTGCTTTATGTTCATTCGGTGAACCCAAATTATGCTTTTGATGATGTTACAGAGTGTTTGTCTAAAGCAGAGAAAATGTCTATATTATCTATGGGTGAAGTGTTGAAAGTCGGAAGATTATTGAAGTCATCAAGGATAACAAGCACAGCTATCAACGATATCAATGATAATAAAGTTGAAATGATGCAGATGATGGCGAAAAATATCTTTGTATCATTTACTATCGAAAAAGCTATAGATAAATCCATAATTTCAGATAATGAAATGTCTGATAATGCCTCACATGAACTAAGGGCAATAAGAACCAAGATTGCACGTTGCAATTCTAAGATACGTGATAAACTCAATAGCTATATTACTTCTTCAGCAACAGTTAAATATCTTCAAGATAATATTGTTACCTTGCGAAACAATAGGTATGTTATACCTGTGAAAACTGAGCATAAGGGACAAATTAGTGGATTGATTCATGATCAATCTTCATCGGGAAGTACTGTTTTTGTAGAACCCATGATGGTAGTTGAACTTAATAATGAGCTTAGATTATTAGTAAGCGATGAAGAAAAAGAAATATATAATATTCTCAAAGATTTCACAGAGAGAATAAGGACAGTTGTAGACAATTTGCAGGTCAACCAAGAAATACTTTCCGAGCTAGATGTCATATTTGCAAAAGCAAAATTAGCAAGAACAATGAAAGCTATACCTCCTGTGATTACCGAAAATGGCAAGATAGAGATAATAGAGGGTAGGCATCCATTAATTGACCCAGCATCGGTAGTTCCTGTAACTGTAATACTAGGAGGCGAATATCGTATTCTAATGATTACAGGCCCTAATACGGGCGGTAAAACCGTTACATTGAAACTTACGGGATTGCTGACTATTATGGCATTGACAGGTATGTTTATACCAGCTGAAGCTAATAGTAAGGTTACAATGTTTGACTCAATATATTGCGATATTGGAGATGAGCAAAGTATAGAACAAAGTTTATCGACTTTTTCTTCGCATATGACAAATCTAATTTATATTACTAATAATGCAGATGATAAATCACTAATACTTCTAGACGAAATAGGTGCAGGCACAGACCCACAAGAAGGTGCAGCTCTTGCTATGGCTATAACAACACATATACTCAAAAGCAGAGCTCATGGTGTAATTACAACGCATTACCCTGAGCTGAAAGAGTATTCATTAGGCACAGATATGATTGAAAATGCATCTATGGATTTCGCTCCTGATACATTTAGACCAACTTACAAGCTAGTAATAGGCGTACCTGGTGCATCTAATGCAATTCATATTGCAGAGTGCTTAGGTCTAAATAAAAGCATTGTTGAGCAAGCTAGAGAAAAACTAAGCAAAGAAAAGGTTAAATTCGAACAAGTACTAACTCTTGCTGAGGAAGCACGTAGAAAAGCAGATGATGCAAGGTTAGATATAGAAGGCAAGCGTGATGATATAGAACTTGAAAGGCGTCAAATAAAGCTTGAAAGAGCAAAACTTGCTAGGGAAAGAGAGATAATTCAAACAAATGCAACTAAAGAAAAGGATAAATTAATAGGCATTGCACTAAGAGAAGTAAATGAGATAGTAGATGAAATAAAAAATATGCTTGATGATACAGATAGTATTGATATTTTTAAGGCTCATAAGCTAAGAAAAAGACTAAAGGATATTTCTGAAACAAAGGATGTTGAAGTCGAGGAAGTAACAGAAATAGAAGAAGATAAGACTCCGATAACAATAGGAGATAAGGTATATATCAAGAACCTTAAACAAGAAGCAATAATTGCGGGTATTAATAATAATAAGAAAGAGTACAGCATCAATATTGGTTCGATTTCAACGCAAGTAAAATATAAAGATGTAGTAAAACTATACAAAAAGGATAAAAACAGTCAGAAAACAAAGGTAAATATAAGCCATTTACATACGGCTAGTCCACTTGTTCTTGAACTTAATCTTGTAGGACAAAATGCAGATGAAGCAATGTACAATCTTGATATATATATCAATGACGCTTCATACAGCGGACTAGAAGAAGCACGTATTGTGCATGGGAAAGGAACAGGAATACTTAGGAATGCAGTTCATTCCTATCTAAAGAGCAGTGGTTTAGTCTCAACATATAGACTTGGTAAATACGGAGAAGGTCAGGGCGGCGTAACGATAGTATATTTTAAATAATTAACTTATGAAAAAATGTAATAGACAAACTAAATATTACATTTTTTTAATGTAAAAAAATAAAG
>CAZKXV010000152.1:0-4092 GCA_964556835.1 uncultured Clostridia bacterium | reverse complement strand
CTTATTATTACGATGCTTCGAAAGTTATTGTGGGAGAGAATACTGTTGATGCTGATTATTATGTTTCAACTGGCGCACAAGGTTATGGCGTAATAACTTTTAGAAGTTTTAGTGTTATGCCTGAAGTAGGCGAGGCAGTTATAACTGGTGATGAATTAGTTATAGGTTCATCAGAAGATAGATATGATGGTTATAGGGTTGCTAAAGATGATGCAGGCGATCCAACCTCAACAATATACTTCTATACATCTAATTTTACTGGTGGTTTTAATACAGATAATTTCTCTCTTCATACTTCAGATAATACTGAAATACCGAAAAAACCATGGATTACTTGGGGCGTTGACTTGTATTACGAAGCTAATGCTTCCAATGATTTTGTTGAAATTACTATTACAGGGGATCCAGGCAATATGGATCTACTGAAAATTGATTATTTAGGTATATCATATTACCTATTACCTGATGCTGATTATACACGTGAAGGACTATCTTTAATTTTCCGTGGGGAGTTCACAACACCTGAGAATGTAAGGGTTAATCAAGGTACTTTGTATTACAATAATTATCATGAATTCTTACCTATGCTTGGCGAAACTCAGAATGATGTTTGTAATACTTATGAACAAGTTTCTATAATTTCTGATTATGCTTTCTATGGAAATACTGATTTACAGACAATTATCTTATCTGAAAAGGTTGATACTATTGGGGCAAACGCATTTGTTCAGGCGGTTAATTTGAATGAGATTCAGATTGATGAGGAAAATCTTAGATATAACTTCGAAAGATTAAGTAATACTGACCCTATATTAAGCCTACAAGGTGGTGTACTATTCGATGAATTAGAAGATGCTTTAGTATTGTTCTTACCAAAGAATAACACTCTTGATATTGATGAATACATTATTCCAGAAGGCATTAGTATAATTGCTGATACAGCATTCAAGAATATTGATAATTTAAGTTATATACAATTCCCAGAAAGTATTGAAAGAATAGGAGCTAGTGCATTTGAAAATGCAAGTAGCATGGTTTCTCTTGCCATTCCTGAAACAGTTGTCTATGTTGGTGAAAATGCGTTTAGTGGTTGCACTGGCGTTGAGGGTGTCTACTTAGAGAGTAATATTCATGAACTTACTGCTGATATTGATATTTTTGGTTCTATTAAGGAAGGGCTAATTGTATATTCTCCTGCTCCATATATTATTGGTGCAGAAGACCAAATAAGTTTATTTGATTATTGTGCTTTTTATGATATTAGATTTGTAAGTATTTCTTCTGTAAAGAATTTCGAAATTGCTGAAGTTGGTACTTATCAAGTTGAAATTAGACAATTCTCAGAAACTTCGCTTGCTGAAGATCAAGAGATGGTTATTATGCCACCTATTACTTCTCAAGGTAGAGTTGTCAGTATTGGCGATTATGCTTTTGAGAACAATCAGAACTTAATTTCTGTAATTATTCCTGAGGGAATCAATTCGATAGGGCATGGTGCTTTCTTCGGGTGTTCTAACCTTGAGGAAGTATATTTTGAAGCTGACCTTGTAGAGATTGGCGGAGATGGTGATGACAAAGCAGTATTTGAAGATAATACAGAAAATTTCCGTATATTCGGATTGAACTCAGGCGTAGTCGAAAACCATGCAAGTGCATTTAATCTTTCTTTCAATGATGGTACTGCTGCTTATTGTTTCGAATGGGTTGAAACTTCTGAAGGTTCGGGCGAAGTTGTTATTTACGGTTTAAAAGACCATTATTGTAATACAACACATAAGAACATTACAATCCCTTCTACTATACAAGGTATGCCTGTTGTAAGACTATCTGACGGAAAGGAAGGGTCAACTGCAGACTTTAGAACTGACGAAATTGAAAGTATTGTTATTCCTAATTCAGTTAGGGTTATAGATGCAAATACTTTCGCTGATTGTTATAGTCTGCTTAAGGTCTATTTTGAAGGTAATTCAATTGTTTTGCCTATCTATGATGATGGTAGTGAAGATGTGTTCTTGAACTCTCCTCTATCTCTAACCATATATGCTCCTAATAGTAATCAAGCGGTATTTGATTATTGTAATAGTTATGGAATTCACTTGCTGACATCAACTGCTCAAGGTAATTTTAACATTACAAAGACTAGCCTAGGCTATATTATTAATGGTCTTACCTCGTCATTTACAGATTCCGAGTTATATATACCTGATTATATTAATGGACTTCCTGTTATAGGCATTGCTGATTATGCATTTAGAAATAAAAACAATTTAGAAAAAGTATACATGGGCAAATTTGTTACTTCTATAGGCGATAGTGCTTTCTATAGATGTAATAACCTTGCTTATATTCAATTATCATATAACCTTAATACTATAGGTAAGAAAGCGTTTGCAGAATGTACTTCTCTTCTTGCTGTTGCTATACCAGAAAATGTTGATACTATCAAAGATATGGCATTTGCTAATTGTACTATGCTTGATTATTTAAGATTTGATGGAGATGTTAGCGTGCTTGGCACAGACATCTTAGATGGAACACGTAATGTGGACATCTATGGTCCTGCAAGTAGCAATGTTTCCTCTTACTTCTATATCCCTGAAAGTAATTATATTTCAGCGAATTATATAGAAGGTATTTTTGATATTACAATAAATAACTCAAACGGTATTAATATAATTGGTCTTAACGAAAATGCTGACGATTATGATATCAGCGAGCTGATTATCCCTGCAACTATAAACGGTAGAATGGTACAAGCGATTATGCCATATGCATTCGCAGGAAATAATAGAATTAGCAGAGTTATAATACCTGAGGGCGTGTATACTATTTCTAATAGAGCTTTTGCTGAGTGTCGTAACCTTAGTGAAATTATTCTTCCTCAGTCTTTGACTGTTATTGGCAGGTACGCTTTTGTTAGCTGTACTACTCTTGAAAGTGTCAATATTGGTGCTAATGTGACTGCAATAGATACTTCGGCATTCGATGGTTGCAAGAATTTAGTTAGCTTAACAGTAGATGTTGATAATGAATTCTATGAAAGTGTTGATTGTGTTTTATATGGCAAAGAAGAAATTATTGACCCAGAAGAGGGCACTATTCAAGTTAGAATTTTATTGAGATATCTTGAGTCCAATAGTAGCTTAACTTATATTGTTCCTGCTGATGTTATTCAGATTGAGAATAATGCATTTAATGGTGTCACAAATCTTAAAGTTATTTCATTCACAGATGAAACTATAGTTCAAAGTAATGCGTTCTATAATTGTAGTGGCATAGAAGAATTGCATTTCGAGGCTATTGGAAACAATCCTTCGAACTGGATTGCCCCTATCGATAATGAAAACCTTCACGCATATTATATGGAAGGTGTTAGCAATATTGCTCGTGATTTTGATGATAGAGCACATATGGTTACTGCTGATATTTTCGAAACTGAAGGTAGTGTTATTATTGGTTTGGACTATGATAAATATGAATACGCAGTTAGTCAAGGCTATGAAGTTGAAGATATAATCATCCCAACATTTATAGATGGCTATGAAATTAAGTATGTAGCAGATGATGCGTTCTTCACGCTTGATACTATTGAACTTGCTACACCTATAGTAGGTGTTATGGAAGTATACTTAGGTGCTACATTATTAGTAGAAATTGATGATTATTACTATGATTCTGCTACTAACATTATTACTTTCTTTGAAGCTACTAATCTTACATCTGTTGTTATTAAGGATATTAAACTTGTTACTTGGGTTAGCTCTCTTGGTGAGTCTACTGAAGGTACATGGTATGAATCTGATGTTGATGAGATTACTCTCAATATTACAACTATAGGTGATATTTCTGTATACTCTGAAGCTGGGGCTAACTTGCTTATAGAAGATACGCATTATACACGCTCAGGAGGCTTAGGAACTATTATAACTCTTACAAGTGCGCAAACTATGTCTGAGCTTAGAATATATAACACAGTAACTCTTGATGAGGGAGAGGCAAATGATTATATCAATGTTGATAAGTATGAAGATGACTTTACTTCTATAAAAATTGAGAACAGCATAACTACAATTGGAGATATGGCATTCTCAA
>CAZKXV010000151.1:0-4117 GCA_964556835.1 uncultured Clostridia bacterium | reverse complement strand
ATCCATTTTTTCAATTCTATTTCTGTAATAAAATCGGTATCTTTAATTCTTAATAAACTCAAACTATCAACTTCATCATATTCTAGCACTACAAATTCAGAGAGAACATAATTATTAATCTCTTCAAAAATGCTAATTAACTGATTCTTACATGCTTTTTTTATTTTTTCTAATCTTTCTTTTTCCATAATAACACCTCCCCAATAAAACACTGTGGGAGTTTTTCATTTATCATAATATATATAAACTAAGTTTAATAAAAAGTAATATATTATTCAATTGTAATAAAAAAATTTCTCCCAAGTATAAAGTGTAATTCATATTTTATCACATAATACAAAGATAATCAATAGCGAAAAACCACTTTTTTTGTCGTAATATGTAATAAAAAAACCCAAAGCCATAAATTATGGCTTTGGGTAATATTCTATATTGTATATTATTTCAAATTAAATACTATATTCACCTGGCTTAATCTCATCGCCGAATTTCTTGCTAGCTTCTTTGATTTTTGCAATTGCGTCGTTCCAGAAATCGAATATCTCTTGTGGAGTATTAGCATCCATCTTAGCATAATATGCTTTAGTACGCTCTAACTTTTCTACCCACTTAGTACAACGGAAAGTAAACAGGTAAGTATAATCAGCTGCAGAAAAATCTTCATTAAGATATTTCTTAAATAATACTGCTAAATCTGCATACTTAGGAATCTTACCAGTTGGTGTATCATAAGTCTCATACTCTCCATGTATTCTGCCTTCTGCCCAATGCAACCAAACTTTTTTAGCTAATTTGCTTGTCATAAAGTTACCGTCAGCACCACGCATAAAATAGTTATTACTAAATACTTTAGGTATATCGCTTACGCTTTCACCAAATTTGATATTATTCATAGTATACTCACCGAGTGGATATGATACGAAATCCATATTAGCCATAGGACTAGGATTACGAACACCTTCAGCACCAAGTGTAGCACTAGTAGTTTCGGATTCAAGTGTTGCTGCCTTAAGTAAAATGCCATCTTTCCAACTAGGTGATTCTTCAACAGGAACAGTAGTATCGCTATCTCTTCCACCGTAAAGGACACCTTCAACCTTGACACCATTCTTAGACTCAAAGCCCTCTTTGTCAATATTATCTAGATAATCCAAACGCATTGTGTAACGAGCATTACCGTGAGCTAAGCCAACGACATTACCCTTAGCATCTTTGATACCTTTTTTCCAATCGCCGAAATGATTTCTTCCCTCCTCTGGAGTTTCCATACCCATACCTAGCCAGTAAGGATTATTGTCTGGACCTTTTAAGATATTAGAAAAAATAGTTTCTTGATTCTTCATAAGGTTTTCAAAAATAACTGGGTCATCATTTGCATTAACATCTTGGATTATACCGAACATACCGAATTCAACATTAACTGCTCTAAATTCGCCATTGATATTACGAAAATAAGCTATATCATCGCCTACAATTTGTTCGCCTGGTATCATAGCAGTAGAAGTCTTGCCACAAGCGGAAGGATAAGCACCACAGAAATAAGTCTTTCTGCCTTTGTCTTCATTTAGTGCTGCCATAACGAACATATGCTCGCATAACCAACCCTCATTTCCTGACTTATTGATAGCTAGACGCATAGAATGTTTCTTAAGACCTACAGAATTTCCTGCATATTGGTCATTCATAGAATAAACTATATTATTCTGTGTATCCATATAAATTCTACGTTTATCCAAATTGATAGTGTTACCATTCTCATTCAATTCGCCTGCTGAATGGATAAAACGGAAGAAACCGCCTTTCTCATCTTCTTTCATCTTAAGGAAATGTGAATAAGCCAAACGATATAGAATGCTCTCAGAATGAGCTACATACCAGCTATCAGTAAACTGAACACAAGGAATAGTAAATGGGCTTCCTGTTGGACCTTCTGAGAAGAATAGCACAACTGCCTCTTTACCTTTCATAATGCCTTTGGAAATTTTCAAAATTTCTGCATAACCTTCTTCATATTCAATAGAATTAAGAGACTTCATCTTTTCTAGATTTTCTTTATATACCATAAAACGAGTATTAACTTTATCTCTCGCTTGGTCATTATAAGAATCCCAATGGATAGTTTGCTTATCCCTAGCAAGAACTTGTTCCTCGCCTAGTGCTAGTGCTTGGTCTCTAACAAATTGTATGTCTTTTTCGCTGTCATCACATACATAAACTGATTTAGGATCACAATGGTCTATAAAAAACCCAATAAAGTCCATAACTTTATCATTATTAAGAGCTACTAACTTCTTATAACTCTCTTCATTCATACGCTCTTTCAATAATTTTTCATATTTAATATTCATAATTTCACTCCTAAGTAATCTTTTTGTGCATTATACATTATATATTATTCAATTGCAAATGTCGAGTAATTTACTAGTATTTGTAGAAGTAATTGCGAAATTATATGACGAATTATACCTGTATATTAATAAATCTAGTATAAAGGGAACCTACGAAAGGTTCCCTTTATTTAAAGTTATTTATTTGTATTAGCTACCTATTTCAATGATTATGTTCTTGACAGACAGCACCTGTGGATTTAAGCTCGCCTGAAAGGAATGCTTCAACAGCTTCTTTCGCATCTCCGCTCGCTCCAACTACGATTTCTATACCATGCTCAGTAAAGATTTCGACTGCTCCACCACCCATTCCGCCAGATACTATGACCTTTACTCCTAGCTCATTAAGAAAGTTGGGTAGAAATCCTGGTCTATGCCCAGGGTTTGCAACAGTTTCAGTTTTCACTATTAAGTTATTTTCAATATCAAAAATAACGAAACTCTTACAATGTCCAAAATGTTCTGTTACCTTACCATTTTCGCTTGCAACTGCTATTTTTTTCATTTTATTATCCTCCATTTTTTCTATTTCTAATTTGTTTCCTCCCAAATTTTCTAATACTTCCCCGACAGAATCTAACCAATTACCTCCATATAATTCTATACTTCCGCTATCACAAGCAGCTGCAATTTTAGGGTCAATCGGCATCTTGGCTAGCACTTTGAGATTGTGTTTGAGAGCAATTTCTTCTATATGACTTTCTCCAAATATCAAGTAATCTTTATTATTATCAGGACATTTGAAATAAGACATATTCTCGATTATTCCAATAATTGGAATTTTCATCATTTCTGCCATTTTAACCGCTTTTGAAACAATCATAGATACAAGCTCTTGTGGAGAAGTAACAATAATAATACCGTCTACGGGAATTGATTGAAAAACTGTTAATGGAACATCACCAGTACCTGGAGGCATATCGATAAACATATAATCAACATCATTCCAAATAATATCAGTCCAGAACTGTTTGACAGTATTTGATATTATAGGCCCCCGCCATACTACAGGGTCAGTGTCGTTATCTAGAAGCAGATTGATAGACATTATACTAATCCCTGTGCTGCTCTTGCAAGGAAATAATCCAAGATCGCTTCCTGTAGCTTTCTCTCTTATACCGAATGCTTTAGGTATAGACGGTCCTGTAATATCAGAATCTAGAATTGCTGTATTATATCCTTTTTTGTTCATTGTGACAGCAAGCATAGATGTTACTAAAGATTTGCCAACGCCACCTTTACCACTTACAACTCCTATAACTTTCTTTATGTCACTTAACTCGTGCGATTTCTCAGAGAAATCTTTCTTGTTTACTTTTCTATCTGTGCAGTCTTCTGAACAACTACCACAGTTTTGATCGCATGTTTCGCTCATTCTCTTTTACTCCTTTTTTCTAATATTTATATTATTATTTCGCTACCCGTATTTAAGTATTGTACCATATCTCCCATTATAAACTTTAATCTTTGATAAGGCTTAATACCAGTACAATGACAAGTATAGAACATTGCGTTTGTATTAATCAAGTATTTGCCAATATCATCTATAACATCAATTTTCTCATAACCGCCAGATGAGTTGCTAGAAAGATGAAAACCTCCTATAACATAATCAGGCATATTACACCTTAATGATTGGTAATGCTCAAGTATATTTACAATACCATTATGGGCACAACCTACCAATAATAACACCTTTCCGTTTTCTTCAATAATTAGATTTTGTTCAT
>CAZKXV010000150.1:0-4121 GCA_964556835.1 uncultured Clostridia bacterium | reverse complement strand
TTACTAATAAATGAACTTAAAAACTTGCATTTAACCCTACTTATATTAATGTTTTAACATATTTATATAGACAAAATATTGCTTATTAGAGACGAAAACTATGAACTAAGTATAGTTTATTCTTAGTTTATCATATGCATTAATTAGTATATTTCTTGATTTTCAGTATATTTTATATATTTTTATTAAGATTTTTGCCTTATTTTTGATATTTTACCTCTTATTATCATAGTATTAAGCTATAAAAAAATAGGTAATAATAGCTAAATTCTCACTAATTATTACCTATTATACACATGTTAATTATATAATTAACTATCTATACTCCTATTTCATCAAGAAAATCATTGATGTATTTAGTATAAAGTACAGGCTGCGTAGCATATGATCTTGCGTGTTGAGGACCTACAAAGTCTCTAAATACTGCGTCAGGTTTTGCCTCTTTTAACTTCAATGCTTGCGAATATGGAGTAAAATCATCATCTTGAGAATGCAATATCATTGTAGGACAACTAACTTTTTTGATAGATGCAGTAATATCTATCAAATCTTGCCTTGCACCCATTGTTATAAATCCGCCTATTACAATAGCAGGATAAAAAAACTTTATTAGTTTAGGATATAAGTCTTTACCTTTTGACATCACAATATCCTTAAAGGAACTATATGAACAATATGGTATGATATATTTTAGATCAATACGCATTTCCGCTACCAATATACAAGTTGCTGCTCCAAGGGAAATACCAAACATACCAATTTCAGCTTTGGGATCCATTTTGTATATTTCTTCTATCCATGTTTCAATATCATATCTTTCATAATAACCAAATGATATACCTTTTCCCCCAGTTTCTTGTATTCTTCTTGTATCAGGAGCAATACAATTTATGCCTCTGTCATTAAATATTTTTGCATATTTACCGCACGTAATAGAACAGTTATTATATCCATGAATAAGAATGGTATATTTATGTGATTTTGGCTTGACTGGATAATATCTTCCCGCCATTTGATATCCAAATTTGCTTTTTATGTATATTTTTTTATGCGGATAATTGATTAATTCATGTGGACTATTCTCTTTCCATTCATTTCTATATAGTAATTGATGAGAACGCCTTGAGGAAAAATTGATTTCTTTAGTAATAATTAAACCCAAAATAACATAAAGCAAAGCCAAGAAGAATATTGCACCTATAACTATTAATATTATTGTTCCAATACCCATTGTTATCTCCTTTTAATATCTATTAAAAACTTTTTCTGCAAAACCCATATTTCCATCTAATTCAATTACTTCACCATCATCAAGAATCGCCTTGCCATAAAACTTACCAAATACTTGATGTTGGTCCGTTTTGATGAACAATAAATTGATTTTCTCACATCTATCTAGTACTGGTTCAAACCGAAACTCAAACCTACCATCATCTGAAGAAAATGTCCAAGTTGATAAAAAGTCATCTTTTCCATTCTTAGTAGGGATATTGAAAGTTACATTATTAAGCTTATGTGCTTTCCCATCAACAAAAAGAATGTTTTCACTAGCAGCAGAAGTATCGCCAAAGCCATACCCTATATTGAAACCAACTCTTCTGCCATCTTTGAGCTTAGAAGAGAGCGAACCCCAATACCATGTATTCTGATATGTCCAAACGCCTCTGCCCCAATCCAAAACGCCGAATGAATTATCTTCGTCAAATTGATACATAACATCGCCAACTTGAACAAACCCCATCGCTGGCATACAATTTGTCTTATTATTATAATAGAAAGCTTTCTTATCATCTGCATAAGGAGTAGCTATTACCATGCAATCTTCGTGGTTATCAATTAATTCAATCTGTGCAATAAGGTCATTACCCTTTGTGAAATTGTTAATATTGCATTTTAGATATCTTTTTGAACCCTCAACCCGAAAACTCATATCAATATTTTTGTTCTTGAACACTGTTTCGCCTTGAGAAGTATCTTCTGGCAATTTCAGTTTGCCTAAAGAAAAAGGTGCCATTACAGTCTTAGTTTCATATATTTTATCATTGAAATTAAATAAAGTACAAGAAATTAGAGCCATGTAACTGTTATCTGCTATAGTTAGGGCGATTGCGTGGGTGTCATTGCCAACATAGTAATAATCCCATTCTTTTATACGAAATTTGTTCGCTTTTATTGCTGAACGCTTATAATCAAGCAACATTTCGGTACTATAACCACTTACCCTCAAGCTACCATCTGGATTTAGCAAAGCCCCTTTCTCAGTAATTCTATTCTGCATATATTAATCCTCCTATAATATAAATTATTATAATTATATACCTAATATTACAAAAAAGTCAATACTTAAACCATTCGCCTCAGGCAATAGGCAATATGGAATGCAAACCTTGCAAATATAGTAATTCTTATTCTATCCTCATCTCTAACATAAAGATAGTAATTAGCCATAGTTATATGATAATACGGGAGTAGATAGAAAAGTATAAACACGCCCGTTAAAGGTACGAGAAACAACCAACCAAGAAAGCTCAAATCCAACATAAAAAGTTCCCACCTATGACCTCTCATAACTCTTTTACTCATATAGAAACAACGTATAATTGAGATATCCGGATAAGTACCTCGAATAAACTGTATCTGAGAATAAGAATAATGCTTAACTATTGCAGGAAAAATTAAGAAAGTAGCGGAAAAAATAGTGATTACTGATTTAATAAAAAACACACCTATATGCTTAGACAGTCTATTAATATTCTTGTAAGGAGTGAAGATATCGAGAATGCTTATCTTTGAAGTATGACAGAAGTTCACATACATTAAGGCACGACCATACTGCAACACTCCCAAAAGTACAATGGCAAGGGATATTATGCCTACTGCTTTATTAGCTAAGCGAGAAACAAAATAAATGCTCGCTATCACAATAATTTCTGCGAAAGCGAGCATAATTACCTGCCCTTTTAATAATTTCTTAGATTCAATCTTTAATACAGCATTTGCGTTACTCACGCAATTAGTATTGGATAAATATTCTAATTAATACTAGTTGTTGAATAGAATTGCAATGCAAGAACTTTAATTTTCACCCCTGCCAAATCATCTAGTTGGTCTTCAATGTCTGCATACCAAGCCTCATAATCTAAATCTCCCTCATCAACTTCACTAACTGAAAGATTGGGATTAAGCGATAAATCAGATGGCATTATATAGTCTGCAACTAAATAGACCTGCGTAAACGGATCCTCGCCCTCTCTATCAAAATTCATTGTTATAAAGTCATTAGCAACAGTATAGTCCCCAACTTGATATGAATACTCATTATCAACTGGATTGGTAGGGTCTTCAATGTATATGTTGCCGTATGCTAGCAATACAAGCCCCTCATAGTCGCCCTTAACAGAATAAACGCCTTCCAATGAGTTATAGTCACTGCCATATATATCCGTTGTGGTATCTACATATCTATGACCGCTAATTCCATATGAGGAATATAAATACTGCTTATAATAATGTATTTCTTCAGTAACAGATTCAGTAGAGTTTACTAGAAACTGTACTGCACTAGTTAGATACTTCAAATCCTCATCATCGGCATATTCTTCACTTAATTCTTGCAAAGTAGCAAGAACGATACCTATTGAATTAGCATCACAATTAAGGAGCAAAGTCTGCTCAGTTATAAAATGTTGAACAGGTCCAGTTAATGCGACATCATAATCAAAAACCATACTAAAAGACTCGTTATCTGCAAATATCAAAGAACGGCCACTGGTCTCAAAAATACCTGTATTACCATTATACATATATTCTTTATATTCAGTATTCAACTGTAAATCTGTTTTTTTATTACAACCATACAGACCAAAGCTTAGAAGCATAACTACAGTCACTACAGCAATTAAAATAATTTTTCTCACTATAAAGTACCTCGCTTACAATATAATACCCTAACTCTAATAAAATGTCAATTATTAAACTTGAAAATACTCTTAAGGCTTCATTAAGAAAAAAAGTGAATAGTGCCTGAGTTGATTGAGTAAAAGTGGTATAATTTACTTAGTTTAATGAAAAGCAAGATTATAAATATTAATATTGATATTTATCATATATAATGCTATAAT
>CAZKXV010000149.1:0-4145 GCA_964556835.1 uncultured Clostridia bacterium | reverse complement strand
AATTACAATTAAGAATACTGGCAGAAATATACATATTGAGGATACTGTAGTTATAGGTGTTATAGAGATATATGTTATCCAAACTGTCGGTGATGGCACTAGCAGTATTCAGCAAGATATCAGTGAATATTCGGGTATTCTAGCTGAATATATTGATAATTCTGCTCTTGATACAATTTCTGTTGATAATTCGTCTGAATTATTATCAAGTACTAAGTATACTGGTGGTGTTGTGGGATATTCACTTGACACATCTTATGAAAATATTACTTGTTATCTTGAAATGGACATAGAGAATATATATTATGAGAGATATGTCGGCGGTATTACTGGACTTCTTGTTTTCACAAATTCTATTACTCCTATTCAGATAATTGATTGTGAAATCGACATAATTATGAACATCGATAAACAAGATGAGTTATTGTATGTTGGTGGTATTGCGGGTCTTTCCGAGAATGCTTATATAGATAATATAGATAACTCTCTTGGCAGTTTGACTATCAATATATTAGACAATTCGGATACTATATATATTGGCGGTATATTTGCTAAGGCATATAATACAACTATTAAAAATATAGCAAGTTTCTCACTAGATGTTCAAGGTGTTCCTAATAATACTTTGGATAGTATATTATATGTAGGAGGAATTATAGCGGAAAGCTCTAAAGCAGCTTATGATACTATTACTTCGACCATTAAGATTTCTGATGATGGTATTGGTACTGAAAAATTTATTAATAATGAAATTATTGCAGGCGGTCTAAATGCCATCGAAATTACTACTTTAGAAGTATATACTATAAATGTCACTGCGTATTACTATCTTGACTTTGCAAGTGAGATAAATGTTTCAGGAGGTGTTGCAATAGGCAATATTAAGGACTCTACGGTAGAGGCTACTTCTGATATAAGTATTGATATTAATGCTGAGATAGATTGCGATGATTATGTTATGTTTAGTGGAATTGCAGAGTCTGTCGAAAGCGAACTTTCTAATGCAACCATTCAACTTGGTACTATTGATATTAGTTCTGCGGGTATTAAGTTTGCTGGTGCTATTTCTTCAAACGGAGGCGATATTAGTAATATTAATCTTAGTATGAGCGGAGCTAGTGCTATATTCAATTCAACTAGTAATAATGTAATGATAGGTGGACTAGTCGTTTATAATACTATGTCAATATTAGATTCACTAGCTGATTTTGCTGCGGATATAATCATAGCAGTTGTTCAGGATAATAATGCGTTAGATAGTATTTATATTGGCGGTCTGGTTGCAGATAATAGAGCAGAGATTACTGGCTCTTCTTCAATTAACTCCGGCTTAGGAATAGCTGTTGATTATCAAGTAGACTCAACACTATCCATTGATATGGATTCAGAAGACAGCATTTCCAATTATATTGGTGGTATCAGCGGTTATAATAATGGTTATATTAGCACTTCATATTCAAGTGCCTTGATGACTGTGGACATAGCTAATGAAGCAGAATACTTATATTTGGATGAGGCACTGGATAAGAATATTTTTGTGGGAGGAATTGTAGGTCAAAATCACTTAATAGTAGAGAACTGTTATGCAACAGCAGATATTGTGGTTTCCACTATTGAGTCTAGTTTATACCTTGGCGGTATTGCAGGCGAACTTAGAAGTAATACAATCTCAAGTTGCTATTATAGTGGAGCAATTGCTTATGACGGTGGTGGAACTAATTATGTAGGCGGAATTGTTGGTAATATATATGCTGTGTTACTTGAAAATGTTGAAGTCTATGTTGATGCAGGTAATGTAGTTGTTTATCATGAGGATATTTATGAAAAGCAGATACTTGATGAAGCAGATATTACAAGATTAGAATTAGATATAACTGTAGATTCAAGTATTACCTTACAGCATGCTTCGCTTGCTTATGTTACTGAACGTGCTGAAATAACGGGAGATATTATCTCATATTATAAATTGATTGAAGGAAGAGATTATTCCTTAGCAGGTTTAGTATTTACACTTCTTGAGAGTAGTCAATTCTTCGTAAATCTTGGTGATGATTATATTCCTACAGATGTTATTGTACTAAACTGTGATGAGGTATTTGAGATCGTTGATATTTATTACACTCAAGTATATGCTTGTTATTATAATACGGATAAAATAGATGATTTAGTCATTGGAAGTTATATCGCTCCAACGCAAGTTGCAGGAGCTTGTAATGTTACTATGAATGATGTATGTATTTCTAGCAATGGGCTATCTGAAGCGGATATGCAAGTTGAAGCTAATTATGATACTTCTGTTGTTCTATATACTATTGATTTAACTGCTGGTGGTACTGCTGATTACACCATAGAAACTTGGGATTCAACTATTTGGGACTTCACTTTAGGAGGATTCCCATTATTTGTGTAATTGGTGTATATTATATTATGTATTATATGGCTTTCTAAGTAAAAAGCAATAAGGAAGAAGTCGTATATTGATTAATCAAATCTTGACTATTATACTAGTTTAGTGTATAATATTGAAGTTATGTGGAGGGTATAGATGAGTATATCTAAGAGGAACATATTTATAGTTTGTCTGTTGTTTATAATGGTGGGCTTGTTTAGTGGTACGAGGGTAAGTATTAATAATGACACTATAGCTTATGCTGATGACCCGTTATACCTCATTTGTGATAATTTGGAGACTATATATAATGGTTCTGCACAACCGATTTCTCCAACATTTAATAATTTAGACCCTTTGCCTTCGCTAAATGGTATTTACTATGATGGTGAAGTTACAGTTCCTATTGATGCTGGGGTTTATAGCGTATTTGTATTTGCATATACTAATGGTACTTATTACACCGAAACTTTTACTTATACTATTGATAAAATTCAACTTGAAGTTGATGCACCTGTTATAGATAGCTTAACAAAAGTCTATGACGGAAATATTAATGCTGCTGTTTCAGATGACAAAGATGAAACTTTGTCAAGGGTATTAACTGGCGAAGATGTTACACTTGATGCTTTTAACACAGCTAGCTATAATTCGAAAGATGTCGCTACTGCAAGTGATATTTCGGTAGCTTATACAATTAGCGGTGATGATATCGCTAATTATTATGTTCCTGTTGAGTATTCAGTCTCTTCAGCTACCATAACTTGCAAACAACTAACAATCAGTGGCACTATAGCAGACACGAGTAGAGAATATGATGCTTCTACCGATGTTGAAATAACTGAAATTGGTACATTAGATGGAGTAGTAGGAGCTGAAAGCGTAGGAGTTAGTGCTGTTGCTATATATAATAGTAAGGATGTTGCTACTGCTAGTGAAATTATAGTATCGTATTCTTTAGGCACATTAGGTGATGAGGCGAACTATACTGCTCCAGTTGATTCTGCTCCGATAGCAGGTACAATAACTAAAGTTCAATTAACTATTACTGAACTTGCAACTGTACAAGCGACTAAAATGTATGATTCTACTACTGATGCAACTGTTACCACTCCTGCAACTATTGGCGGTATAATCGGATTAGAAAGTGTGCAAGTGATTAACACGGCTACTTATAATAGTAAAGATGTAGCTACTGCTAGTGAAATTATAGTATCTTATTCATTAGGTACTTTAGGTGATGAGGCGAACTATTTTGCACCAGTTGATTCAGCTGCGATAGCTGGTACAATAACTAAAGTTCAATTAACTATTACTGAATTTGCAACTGTTCAGACTACTAAAATATATGATTCTACTACTGATGCAACTGTTACCACTCCTGCTACTATTGGCGGGATAATTGGATTAGAAAGTGTGCAAGTGATTAACACGGCTACTTATAATAGTAAGGATGTTGCTACTGCAAGTGAAATTATAGTATCGTATTCATTGGGTACTTTAGGTGATGAGGCGAATTATATAACTCCAGTTGATTCTGCTCCGATAGCTGGTACAATAACTAAAGTTCAATTAACTATTACTGAACTTGCAACAATAGAGATAACTAAAGAGTATGATTCCACAACCAATGCTATTATTACTACACCTGCTACAATAGGTGGAATAGTTGGCTCAGAAAGTGTAGAAGTGATTAACACTGCTACTTATAATAGTAAAGATGTAGCTACTGCTAGTGAAATTATAGTATCTTATT
>CAZKXV010000148.1:0-4195 GCA_964556835.1 uncultured Clostridia bacterium | reverse complement strand
AATTTGAGATAAATTATTCTTATCAGTATTTGACATAAGTTTATCATAATTAAGCTTTTCCATTGCGGCATGCTGGTCTATGAGTAACATATCTTTGCCATATTCTATAATTATATATGTTGAAAATAGCTGACCTACAATTTTATATTCTTTATTCAGTTGATTAATCTCAAGTTGATGTGTTTCTTTTTTTTCTACCTCTTTGATAATGGGTTGAAAGCTTCTTAATGAACTTGGGATAATATCATCAGATAGCTGCATATTGCCAGCTCGTTTACCGCTGATGCTAGTATTTCGATTTGTAGAATTTATACTAATTCTTGGGGGCAAAGTGTAGATATTGCTGTCTTTATTGACATAAATATTCCCCTTAGTTTCATCTACGGTATTATTAATATTTTTTACACTTTCTCTATTTTCTATTGAATCAGTTTCTTTATGAGTAAGTATAAAACTATCTTGTTCTGTCAATTCTTTGGATATAAGGTTATAGATAATTCCAAACATCTTATTCTTATCCCTTAATCTAATTTCCGCTTTTGTAGGGTGAACATTAACATCTACAGAGTCAAAAGGTATTATGATATCTAGCACGAAAACTGGATAACATCTAGTCATCATATATCCCGAATATGCCTTTGCAACTGCTGTGGCTATTGTGTCATTTTTTACTACTCTACCATTTACTATGATTGTCTGATAAGAACGATTGCTCTTGCTGAAGCTCTTCTTACCAATATATCCATTTATTCTATAGTTATTATTACTATACGATATTGGAAGAAGGCTATCAAAGAAGGTTTCATCATATACAGATTGTACCGCACCTGCAAGCCCATTACCCTTAGATGACATAGTTATCTTGCCCTCTACAAATAGACTTATTGCGATTTCAGGGTTTGCGACTATCATATTAGCTATAAGCGTAGTAATTTCTCTCTTTTCAGAATTGGGCGTTTTCATAAACTTAAGTCTTGCAGGCGTATTAAAGAAGAGATTTTCTATTTTCATAACTGTACCATATGCCATTCCGCAAGGCATATTTTCGATAACTTCACCGCCTCTAATTGTGATAAGATTGCCACTATCACTATCCTTTAATCGAGATTTCGCAGTAACCATAGCAACAGAAGCAATACTTGCTAGTGCTTCCCCTCTAAACCCTAATGTGCTTATACTAAATAAATCATTTGCTTGATTGAGTTTACTTGTTGAGTGAGCAAGGAATGCTTTTGTAATGTCATCATTATCCATTCCTATACCATTATCTGTAACACAAATTGTCTTAAGTCCTCCATTAGAAATATCTATTCTAATGATAGTAGCCCCTCCATCTAATGAATTCTCAACTAATTCTTTCACAACAGAAGAAGGTCTTTCGACTACTTCACCTGCAGAAATTTTATTGTATATATTACTATCTAATATATTAATTCTTCCCATCAATCCACCTTTCCTTTCAATTCTGCTAATAGTATCATAGCTTCTAGTGGCGTGCAGTTATCTAATGAAGTCTGCTTAAGTTTATTTATTATTTCGTTATGCTTACTTATATCGGGCTTAGTATTTTGTGATATATCACTGACATTCTGCGTTAAGTTTCTGTCAAAATCTAATCTAACTGATAAATCTTTCGCTCTTGCTATAACGGAATTAGGTATTCCTGCAATACTAGCAACCTCAATACCAAAGCTCTTATCCGTTCCTCCTTTAGCTATCTTGTGCAAGAAAATAATACTATCACCATATTCACGAACCAATATCTTATAGTTTACAACTCCACTAATGGTGTCTTCAAGAGCGGTTAGCTCATGATAATGCGTAGCAAATAGCGTTTTCGCAGTAATGTTAGCTGTGATATGCTCCATTACTGCCCAAGCTATACTCAAACCATCAAGGGTCGATGTTCCTCTTCCAACTTCATCTAGAATCAATAAGCTCTTATCTGTAGCGTTATTTAGTATACTTGCTGTCTCTAGCATTTCCACCATAAACGTACTTTGCCCGTAAGCGAGGTCGTCTGATGCACCTATTCTAGTGAAAATTCTGTCTGTAATAGACACTTTAGCTTTCGAAGCAGGGACAAATGAACCAATATGTGCTAACAATGTAATAAGTGCGACTTGACGCATATATGTACTCTTACCCGCCATATTAGGACCAGTTATTATCATAGTCCTATTCTTATGATTTAGTAGCGTATCGTTGCTTACAAATTCATTCGATGATAGCATTTTTTCAACTACAAGGTGTCTACCCTCCTTAATATCTATACAAGAAATTGTATCATTAATTATGGGCTTGATGTAATTGTTAGTAATAGCAACTACAGCAAATGAAGATATAACATCAGTTACACTTATGGCTTCGGCAGTAGACTGCATAGTTATTATATAGGTCTTAAGAATTTCTTTTATTTCTTCAAATAGCTTAGTCTCAAGAAGTACTGTATCATTCTCACTTGCTAGAATTTTATCTTCAATCTCTTTTAATTCTTCGGTGATATATCTTTCGCTATTGCTTAGGGTCTGTTTCCTAATAAACCTATAAGGGACTTTCTGAGATTCCGAACGTGGAATATCAATATAGTAACCAAACACCTTGTTATACCCTATTTTTAACTTCTTAATGCCAGTTGCTTGTTTTTCCGCAGCTTCTATATTCAATAAATATTGTTCGGCATTATCTCGAAGTTCACGCAATCTATCTAGGTCATCATTATATCCCATTCTAATATATCCGCCATCCTTAAGTACCATTGGAGCATCTGGACTGATTGCACTTTCAAGAAGTTGGCATAGCTTCTCCATAGTATTAATTCTGCCATCTAAGTCTATTGCAAGTTGAGATTGAAGTTTCTCAATATATGATTTAAGAGATGGAATAAATGATAATGATTGTAGTATTGCAAGGGTATCTTTTGGATTAATTGAATTGTAAGCTATCTTGCCTGCTAGTCTTTCTAAATCTCGTATCTTAGATAGTGTTCCATTTATATTCTCTAGGGCTGAGTTGTTATTTACTAATTCCTCTATCATATCTAGCCTTTTGTTTATTTCTTGACTGTTGATAAGCGGTTGATTAATCCATTTGTGTATTAATCTTGCCCCCATATGTGTATTTGTCTTGTCTAGAACCCATAGAAGAGAACCTTTCTTGCTATTATCTCGCATAGTTTCGGTTAGTTCAAGATTACGTCTAGTTTGAGCGTCAAGAAACATATAAGAATTATATTTGATGTATCTAAGATTATTTATATGTGCTAGTGACCTTTTCTGAGTCTCATTGAAAAATTCGATTAATGCGCCACCTGCCATAATAGCAGTTTTCTTGTCCTCTATCTCATAGGACATCAATGTCTGAACATTTAACTGCTTAGTAAGCGCACCATATGAATTAGTGAAATCATATGCCCAATCGGAGAATATGCTAAACTGGGGTATATCCCCTGCCTTTATAACTGGGAGCTTTTCTGATATGTAATAGGTGGATTCAGGAGAAATTATTTCTTTGGGTCTAATTGATATTAGCATATCTTGAAGTATCTTATCACTATTTTCGAACTGATATAAATAGAATTCGCCAGTACTTATATCTGCCCAAGCCATACCAGTATATTTTTTATCTATTATTACTGAAGCCATATAGTTATTCTTGTTCTCTTCTAGCATACTGTCTTCGGTAACAGTACCGGGTGTAATTACCCTAACTACATCACGCTCGACCATGCCTTTCTGCATATCAGGAGTGGTAAGCTGTTCGCAAATTGCTACCCTATAACCATTATCAACTAGTTTCGCAATATAGCTTTCGGCGGCATGGTGCGGTACACCACACATAGGTGCTCTCTCAATTAGTCCGCAATCTCTGCCGGTTAATGTTAATTCCAATACTTTAGAAGCTATAATGGCATCATCGAAAAACATTTCATAGAAATCGCCAAGTCTGAAGAATAGTAATGAGTCCGAATACTTTTCTTTCATAGTGAAATAATGTCTCATCATCGGTGATAAATTGCCCTTATTTATATTTACCATTACTTGATTAACTCCTCCCCTATTAGTGCTGCGGACTGATTGGATACTACTTGCACTTCAGCAAATTCGCCTATCATAGTAGTTTTAGGTGTAAAATGTACAAGTCTTCCATTGTATGTGCGTCCACATAACATATTTTCGTATCTTGGACTATTATC
>CAZKXV010000147.1:0-4199 GCA_964556835.1 uncultured Clostridia bacterium | reverse complement strand
ATTAATGGTGCTGATATATCTTCCGAGGTAATTATTGATGGCACTTCTCAAGAATATGATGGCTTGGCGAAAACAATTACTGTTACACATGAACAGGATGTAGTAATTACTTACTATTCAGATTTAGAAAGAACAACTGAGATAGTTGGTGATATAATTGATGCGGGAACTTATTATTATATGGTTGTTCCTGTTGATATTAATTATTCTTGTAATCTTGCTGTTTATACAATGATAATCACACCTTATGATGCTTCGAGTGCTATTACTGTTATGGATGATTCAATTAGTTATGATGGTTCTCCTAAAGCTATTACTGTAGATAACAACGAAGGTATTACGGGACTTACTTATACTGTAGCTTATTATGGTAGTCATGCAGATAGAGTTAATGAAGAAAATGAAATAATCAACCCTACCGATGCAGGTACTTATTATTATTCTATAATTATTAATGAAAATAATAACTATTTTGGAAGCGCTACTGGTACCTTAGAAATTACACCTATGGACATAAATGAGGATGTTATTATTAATGGTATAACTCAAGTTGGAGATGCTACAGAAAAGACGCTTACTGTAAACTCAATATATATTGATAATAGTGAAGTAGAATTAACTGTAAGATATTTCGCAACTGCGGCTGATAGAGATAGTGCTACTAATGAACTTGCAACACCTCCTACTGCTACAGGCGATTATTATTATGATATCGTATGTAGCAATGCTAACTATACTTTGACTTATGGTGTAGACGCAGATGCTTCGACTTGGGAGTTGGGCGAACTTACAGTGATTGTCCTTGCTACAGGCGAAATGCATATAACAGGCTAATACTGCACTATGAAGATATAATTAATTCACTTACAAGGAAACATTTAGGTGTTTCAAACTTAAAGAAATTGTACTTATTACAAGGAGTAATAATATGAAAAAAGCTATGAACAAGATACTAATTCTAATTGCTATAACAGCTATTGCATTAACAATGGGTGTTGCTAGTATTGTCAGTGATTTGCCGGAGAATGCCTCTTTCGCTTATGCGGAAGATATAAGTTCTTCTATACTGGTTGCTGATACTACGCACGAATGGGATGGCACTGCAAAAGCTGTTGTAGCTTATGACAGCAGTTCGCATATTTTGTCATTTACTATCGTGTATTCGCAGTTAGGTGTTCCAATTGCAAGTCCTACTGATATAGGTAGTTACGATTATCATATTACTGGGTCTAGTGGTTCTTATACCTGTGATGTATATGGTGTCATGGTTATTTCGCCTATTAATGTGAATAGCTATGTTGTCCTATCTGGTACTACTCAGAATCAAACGGAGCCGCTATCAGCTAGGGTTATAACTCTTACGTTATCTAGTCCTCCTGCTGCTATAACCATTTCGGATTTTGTTATTACCTATTACATAGACGGGATTGTAACTACTGAGGATATAATGGTTTATGGTACTTATGGTTATTCAATTGAATGTACTGAGCCTAATTATGTTTGTACTCTTTCAGGCGATTTTATAATTACTAACGATTTGATTTGGGGCGATGCGACAGTTAATGCTGTTCCATGTTCCGTCGGTACAGGTGCATCGGATAATCCTTATTTGATAAGCACTGTAGGCGAACTAAAAGGCGCCTTGCAAAATGGTCTTTCTTCATACTACAGATTAGAGCAAGATGTTTATTTTGATACTAGCGCTACTCCTTGGGCTGCTAGAGTATTCAGTGGCAACTTTGATGGCGATAATCATACAATCTATTTCCGTTCTAAGACAGGCTCTTCCGGTGCTTTTAATTCTAATTTTGGCTTTATTTCAGAGAATACTGGGACTATACGAAACCTAAACTTTAGTTATGATGGTAATATAACTCATGCAAATGGTACAATTAATATTGGTTCGTTTGTGGGTACAAATAGCGGTCTAATTATCTCATGCGTTTTCGATATTGGTGGTGAGATTGAAATTGGTAATACAGGGAATAATAATATCCTTGTAGTTGGTGGTCTAATAGGCCGTAATTATACTGGTAATATTGAGGATTGCGAAGCATTTATTTATGGTTCTTTTAGTGCAATAACTAATACTGATGAAGATGATGGCACAGACGATACTACTGCTTATGCAGGTGGATTAATTGGTATAAGTGAAAGTGGCATTATTACTGATTGCGATATTGCAATTGCAGGCGCAAGTGTTGCAGCGAATAATACTTATTCTGATCCGGGCTTAGCATTTCTAGGATGGGGTTCTTCTTCTACCAATGGACTTGTAACTGCAGGTGGTGTAATAGGACATGCGAAAGTTTCTAATTCTATTACCGGAAGTAATATTGATATTAATTCTAATACTAGTGCACTGTGTTCAAATGCTACAAATGCTGCTGTTGGTGGTTTATTTGGTATTGCATCTGAATCAGTTACTATGACTAATAATATTATTACTTTGGGAGCAGGTTTATTGCTACAAGCCTTCAGTTTAGAAGAGGGGGCTAATCTTGATGCAGGCGGTATCTGCGGTAGATTTACAGTGAATTCTACAAGTTTCTCTAATTCTATTATTGTACTTAATATGACTTCAGACAATTTCATAGGAGATGATGCATCTCGTGGTATATTTACTGAAGCTGGTGGTAATTCATTATTTGAGGCTTGGTTAGGAACAAAAGTCTGGATAGTGACTTCAATAAACATATCTTTTGACGCTGGTATCTTATACGATACATTCTCTTGTAATATAATTGCTATAAGAGGTAGTGGTAGTGTTGACCCTTCTTTGGAAGGAGGCGTTATTAAATTTACTGCTGTTTCTAACTACGCACCACTCTATGGATGGATGACTGCTGCTGATTTAGTAGATGGTAATCCAAGTTCAACTTCTTATGAGATTACACCTAATGATGATGCTAATGCTAATTTAGAGGCTTTATTTTTCAAAACTATTATGAATCAAGCGGGTGACTTAAATGTTCTTGCTGAGTTGGCAGAATCTGGTGGTACTTGGGAATGGATGGAAGTAACTCTTGATAATGATGTTCAAGCAACTGGCGGTTTTATGCCTATATCCTTGTTCAACGGGACTTTTAATGGTAATAACCATACAATAACATTTACTAATACTACCGAACTTATTACTTCAGATGAACAATATGTAGGTATTTTTGGTGAACTAACTGGTACAGTTCAAGACCTAAATATTATCTATGGTGGCGAAATGGAAGCTACAAATGAAGTGCCTGCTGAAAGTCTTTTTGGCGATGCAACACCTTATGAAGAAGATGTCTATATGGGTGTGCTTGCAGGCAAAATACAAGGCGGCGTAATAAATAATGTAAGCCTTATTACTTCAAATGCTAGTTCTTTGACAAATACTATGAATGGTGCGCATATAGGTTCTGTAGGCGCTTTAGCAGGAGCTATATATGGTTCTAGTATTACAAATATTAATATTACTGTTCAAGGTCATGTTAATTCGGTAGTAGGCAGTATGGGAACTCCTCCTGCAGCTACTTTGTATGTAGGTGCTTTGGCAGGTCTTTTAGCGGATCATGGTGCTAATGTTAATACAATTAATAATTTATGTATCAGAATTGAAGGTGAGATTGCTGCACATAATCCTTATGCAACTGCTTCTGTAGCTTATGCGGGAGGTATAATAGGATACAATACTTCTACTAGTACCGCTATGACAAATGTTGCAATATCAATTAGTGATAAAGGTAGTTTCAATACAGTGGGCTTAGGTGTACTCGAGAATAATTCTGGTACTAATACTGTTGGTGCAGTTATTGGTGGTGGTACTAATACTACTTTTACAGCTAGTAATAATTTCTGGGTTGTTCTTCAGCTTAATGAAGAAGGAACTTCTTGCGATACTAAAATAATAGGAACCGATGCAAATTATCATGTTACACATGGTGAAAACAGAGTATACATCGAAGGTGGTTATGTTGTTGTGACTATGGTTGGTTCTCAAATTGAAATGAGTGTCCCTCTTGGTACTTCTGATGTATTTGCAGGCTGGTTTACAGGTTCAGAAACTCTGTTTTCTGATATGTATACTGGAATGTTAACTACTTCTGCTCAAGGCATTGTAAATAATAATTATTTACCAGATACTAGTGCCTTTGGAATAGTTCGTTATACTAGAGTAATATCTTTTAGAATATATACCCCTGACAATTTGGCAGATATAG
>CAZKXV010000146.1:0-4224 GCA_964556835.1 uncultured Clostridia bacterium | reverse complement strand
TGCAACAAGAGTGTTCCGCTTTCAAGATTTTGTTGAAAAAAGGGATAGACATTCGAGGCTTGATTAACCAGTTCTGTGAAGTTAGTTATGAGGAAATTGTGGATATGTTCAATTATAATAGCTTCAATATGGATATGGGGCAAATGGATGACCAAGAAAAAGTTCATGCTTCAAGGGATAACAAACTACCTAAGGAGCTAGAAACCATAGGTATAGATGTCACAAGTCAAGCAGAGGCGAACAAATTAGACCCCGTAATTGGAAGAAGTGAAGAAATAGAAAGAATAATACAGATTTTGTCTAGAAGAACTAAGAATAATCCCGTACTTATTGGTGAACCTGGGGTAGGCAAGTCCGCAATAATTGAGGGGCTTGCACAAGCAATTGTTGAAGGGAATGTCCCGTCTATACTGGCAGATAAGCGAATTTTTTCACTTGATTTAGCAAGTCTTGTATCTGGTACAAAATATCGTGGCGAGTTCGAGGAAAAATTCAAGAAAGCTATTGATATGATTAAAAAGAATGGTAATATAATTATATTTATTGATGAAATTCATACAATTGTTGGAATGGGCAGTACCGATGGAAACGCAATGGATGCCGCTAATATCATTAAACCTATGCTAGCAAGAGGAGAGTTGCAAACCATTGGTGCAACAACTATAGATGAATATCGTAAAAATATTGAGAAGGACGCTGCACTTGAGCGAAGATTTCAACCTATTATTGTAGACCCTCCTAATATAGAAGACTCTATTAAAATACTACAAGGATTAAGGGCTAATTATGAGGCACATCATAATGTGAAAATTAGTGACATAGCAATTCGTGCAGCTGTAGAAATGTCCGATAGATATATAACTGATAGATTTCTGCCCGATAAAGCTATAGACCTAATGGATGAGGCATCTAGTAGAAAGAGATTAGAGGGATATACCGCACCTTCTGAAATAAAGCAATTAGAAAAAGAATTACAGAAATTGCAAGAAGTAATAGATATGTGCGTGTCTATGGAAGATTTTAATAAAGCGGAGTCTTATAAACAAGAAAAAACTAGATTAATAGAAGAATTGGATAATGCAAAAGGTGCTTGGCAGAAGAAAAATAATGATAGTAATATTATAATTGGCGAAGAGGATATAGCAGATGTAGTTTCTAGTATTACTTCTATACCTGTATCTAAGCTAACTCAAACTGAGTCTGAAAAGCTAATGAATTTAGAAAAACTACTTTCTTGTCGTGTGATTGGGCAAGATGAGGCAGTGGGGGCGGTATCTAGGGCTATAAGGCGAGCTAGGGCAGGTTTAGCTGACCCGAACAGACCAATAGGCTCATTCATTTTCTTAGGTCCTACAGGTGTAGGCAAGACGGAATTATCCAAGGCTCTTGCTAATTCGATGTTCGGCGATGATAACTTAATGATTAGAATTGATATGTCAGAATATATGGACAAAGCAAATACATCTAAGCTTATAGGCTCTGCACCCGGATATGTGGGGTATGATGAGGGAGGACAACTTACAGAAAAAGTACGTAGAAAACCATATTCTGTTGTTCTGTTTGATGAGATAGAAAAAGCACACCCTGATGTATTCAATATGTTATTGCAGATACTTGAAGATGGTAGAATTACAGATTCTCATGGTAGAATGGTCAGCTTCAAGAATACTGTAATTATTATGACTTCTAATATTGGAGCCGGCGAAATTGCGAAAACATCTTTAGGCTTTGGAAGCTTAGAGGCTAGTTATGATACGGTACGAGAAAAGCAAATGCAAGCTCTAAAGTCTGCAATGAAGCCAGAATTTATTAATAGAATAGATGATATAATTATATTCCGTTCATTAGAGAAAGAGGATACTATTAAGATAGCAGATGTGATGATTAGTAATCTTGTATCAAGGCTGAAATCCAAAGACATTGAGTTATTAATAACCTCTGAGGCTAAGCTGTATTTGGTGGAGAAAGGGTTCAATCGTGAATATGGGGCAAGACCGCTTAGGAGAACTATTCAGAAACTGGTCGAGGACATATTATCTGAAAAAATGTTAAAGGGTGAAATAAATGCTGGAAACACGATTGTTGTTGACGAAAGAAAGAATAATTTGACATTTGATATACAAAGATAGAAAAATAGATATTGACAGAATACATTTTCTATTGTACAATTATATTAATAACTAGCATAGGAGGCAAATAATGGAAATTAAAATTATAGGGAAGAATTACACTGTCAGCGATAAACTAAAAGGTCTAATAGAAACCAAGACTTCGAAATTTGAACGCTATTTCCACGAAGATGTTAGAGTCGTAGTATTATGTAAAGAAGTTCATAATAATAGGTATACAATGGAAGTTACTTTCAAGGTTGAAGGGCAAATAATTAGAGCAGAAGTTACATCTTCTAATATGTATAAGAATATAGACAAGGCTCTTCCTAAAATTGAGGGGCAATTAAGGAAATATAAGACTAAACTAGAAAAGAAAATCAAGCAAGATGCATTTAATCATGAGATGTTATACAAAAAAGCTAGTGAAGTAGTAACACAAAAAATAGTTAAACAGAAAGAATACGAGTTGTTACATTTGTCTGTCGATGATGCAATTATTGAGATGGATTTAATTGATCATGGTTTCTATATTTTCTTAAATATTAAGACAAACAAAGTTAATGTTGTATATCGAAGAAAGGATAACGATATAGGGCAAATTGAATTAGAATATTAGAATTAAGGCTTGCTGTGAAAAATGGCAAGCTTTTTTTTATTAGACAACATAATAATGAAGTAAAATATTTGTTTTTATAGCCTTTTGGTAGTATAATGTACCAATGAAGATAGGCATTTCTACAGCAACATTTTTCGGCAAAATTCTAACAGAAAACGCCCTAGAATGTATATCAAATTGTGGCATTGATGTCGCAGAAGTTTTTTTAACTACTTTTTCTGAATATAAGGATAGTTTTACTGAAAAGCTAGCTGAGAATTTGCATGGGGTTGAAGTATTTTCTGTTCATTCACTGAATAATCATTATGAACCTGAATTATTTAATACTGTAAGTCGCACTAGAGAAGATGCAGAAGAGATATTTGATATGGTATGTAGAGGGGCTGAGCGTATGGGTGCGAAATACTATACTTTTCACGGTCCATCAATGCTTAAGATAAGAAATTATTCCCTTGATTATGAGCGAATAGGCAATGTGTTCAATAGTTTGAATGAGAGAGCCTTGAAATATGGCATTGAATTGTCTTATGAAAATGTGAGTTGGGCTTTCTTTAACAAACCTGAGTTCTATACTGAAATTAGCAAATATGTACATAATATAAAGGGATGCTTAGATATAAAGCAAGCAATGCAGTCATATCGCTCAAATAATGGAATTGCTCCTGATGCTAGGCTAAATACCAAACAACTAATTGAATTGAAGAATTATACATATAGTTTTATTGATACAATGGCGGACGGGCTAGTAAATGTGCATTTGTGTGATTATGATGAGTATGGTAAGTTATGTATTCCCAATAAAGGCATATTTGATTTTGCAGGTTTAGTAGATAAGCTTAGAAGTGTAGGCTATTCTAACAATCTTATGTTAGAATTATATAGCAAAGATTATAATAGCATTAGTGATATAACTAATTGCATTGAATATTTACAAGAAATTATTAATAATTAAGGAGATAGAAATATATGAGTTTGAAGCTTGATTTTAACAATATGATGTCCGAATTTATCGGCAAAAAAGAGGGTATCAAAGATAGCGATATCAAAGCAATAGAAGAAAAAATTAGTTTTGCTCACGGTTATGTACAAGCTAATCGTGGTAAGGGTATGATGGGATGGACTGAGCTTCCAATTAATCAAGATAATATAGTAGATGATATTATCGCTACTGCAACAGATGTAAGAAAGAGATTCAAGTATTTTGTAATATTAGGAATAGGAGGTTCGGCACTTGGACCAATCGCAGTTTTTCAAGCCTTAAAACACTTGCATTATAATGACCTTAGCGATGATAAAAGGAATGGACCTAAGTTCTATGTAGAAGATAATATCGACCCTGAAAGAATGAATGCGCTATTAGATGTGATAGAGATTGAAGATACAATGTTCAATATAATTACTAAGAGTGGCGCAACTTCAGAGACTATGAGCCAGTATCTTGTTATCACTGAATTACTTTGTAATAAGTTAGGTGCAAAATTGAACGAACATATCATA
>CAZKXV010000145.1:0-4225 GCA_964556835.1 uncultured Clostridia bacterium | reverse complement strand
TCAATACAGCTCCATTTTCTCAATTCTATAATCTTAATTATTTTCTGGCTCTTAATTCATTATTATTAGTTTTTCTTAATATTGTATTACTATTTTGTATTAATGAGTATATAATCACTAAAAAAATAGATAATAATGGAAGTACTTTTTATATTATTTATCCCGCTATCATATATTCATTAGTATGTGTTATAGTTAATTTAATATCAACGACATATATTTTGTATAATATAATATCTTTAGTCGGTATAATTATTAGCAATTTTCTTTTTACAATAATAATTCATAGGAGAGAAAAGAATGATAGCACTAAATAGTATTAGTAAAATATTTAATAAAGATAAGTCTAATGAATGCTATGCTTTAAATAAGGTTGAATTAACTATTAATGATGGGGAGCTAGTTGCAATAATAGGCGAATCAGGTTCTGGCAAATCAACACTTCTTCATCTTATAGCGGGTATTTTTCTTCCTACATCAGGGAAAATAATGATAGATAATTCTGATATTACTAAGTATTCTATAAATGATATGGCAGATTATAGAAATCAGAAAATAGGTATTATATTACAAGAATTTTTCTTGCTTAATGATATAAGTTGTATAGAGAATGTATTATTGCCTACCTATTTGAAAAAAGGGAATAAAGCTGAAAACAAAAAAAATGCTATCAAATTATTATATGGTGTAAATCTCAAAGATAAGATAAATGAAGATGTAGGGAAATTATCAGGTGGAGAAAAACAAAGAGTAGCTGTTGCTCGAGCTATAGTAAATGACCCTAAGATTATACTTGCTGATGAACCAACTGGTTCGCTTGATAGTAAAAACAGTAAAGAAATTATAGATATGCTAAAAAGAATAAATGAAAGGGGTAAAACAGTAATAATAGTAACTCACGAGAAACAAATTGCCGAGCAATGTGGAAGAATCGTTACTTTATCTGATGGCAAGATAATAAATAATTCTATGAATAAAGATTATAAACCGATAGAAAACCAAATATAAACCATATAATCTATTATACTGAAGGGTTATTCGTATCGTCTGAGTTGGAAGAATTTTCTGTTAGTTCTGTAGTTTGAGTTAATTTTTGAGCTTTTTCTATAAGTTTTATTCTCTCTTTTTCTTTTCTTTCGGCATTGGTAAGTCGACCTCTTTTGCGGTCTTCTTTATCAATTTGCTCCTTTTTTCTAAATAGGTATTCGAATAGAAGTATAATTATTCCAAACACGATAAATAAATAGAAAGTAAGTATTCTCCAAGTGATTATACTATAGAATAAGATACCGCCCATGAATACTGAGGCAAATATAGCATAGAACATTCCTTCAGCTGCTCCTGATGTGCCAGGGGTAGGTATAAGGAAAGATGCATTGATAGCATACATTGCACTAGTGGTAATAAATATCCAATTATATTCTGTTCCTCCACCAAAGGCACGATATACGAAATAGGGTACGCTAGCCATACATATTACACTTGCTGAGGTGAATATTATTATGATAAGCAGAAGTCCAATATGTGAATTTATATAACGCATTGATTTAAGAAGTGTTGAAAGTTTTTTTAACCATTTTTCTTCAGCTTTCTGGATGTCTTTTATTAGTTTTAGTTTATGCCCTAGCTTAAATAAACTCCTCATAAGTTTCTGTGCTAATTCAGGTTTGAATACAAAAAGCAACATACTTATAGGTAAAAATGAGCCAATAAATATATTGATATATGCCATAGTTTTAACCCATACACTTCCCTCTTGTGGGAAGAATATAAAAAAGAATAGCATAGTAATATTAAATGTAATTACGCCTAAAATCATTTTCGACATAGGTATACTTGCAGCTTCATTTAGAGGTACATTATATTTGTTAAGTGTGTAGATTTGGAATGGTTGTCCGCCAAGTCCCATTGGAGTAACAGAATCTCCATATCTACCCATTAATACTGTCTTAAGCGCAAGAAAGAATCGGTATTCACTAGTAATTTTCTTAATCATTGCGTACATTGGTATTACATCAAGTAAGATTTTCAAAAATAGCAAACCTAATCCACCTAATAGCCATATATAATTAGCTTTGATTAAGTCAGCTACAATATCAAATTCGGCTAAAGAACCTTTGCTGAATTCGGAAGCGACAAGAAATACTATAGTTATGATATTTATAAATAATAAAACAATTTTAATAATGTTATTTCTGCGTTTATTGGAAGTCTTCTTCTCAATACTTTGCTTGGCAAAACTGTCCAACTCTTCTGCTGAAACTACCTGCGAAATATTTTCTATACCCTCTTCTAATCTATGTTTCTCCATAAATTATATAATACTATAATAATATTAAATATGTCAATACTTTTCTTATATATGCGAATTCAATATAGATTTACTTATGATTTTATAATGATATAGTTTAATATTATTTTTGATACTATAAACCATATTGATTAACTAGACTTGCAAGAATAGCAGTTGTATAGTATAATATATTAAAGTAAAGGAAGAGGCTATATGAAGAATATTACAGTACTAATCTTAATAATAATGGCTTTAGGTCTAGTAGCTAGTTGCAGCCCTTATAATGATACAATTAGTCTTTATAAATTGCCGAATGGCACTAAGATGATAGCACATCGTGGTCTTTGTTCCGAGTACTATCAGAATACGGAAGCAGCCTTTATTGCGGCGGCAGAATCTGAATATTTTTTCGGTATAGAAACTGATGTCTGGCGTACCTCTGATGGCGCTTGGGTATGTTGTCATGATATTGACCCTTTTGATGATACTGCCAAGAAGATAAATGAAATTACATTGAATGAAGCTCTTGGATTATCACTAAGCCTTACGCCTGAGAAAATGGGCTATAGTATTGTCATGACTGAAGATGTATATATTTGCACTTATGAGAAATATCTTGATATATGTATTGAGAATAATAAAATGCCTATTATTGAAATTAAAATTGAATATACAGAAATTGAATTGAATGAATTAATCAATATAGCAAGCTCTAAGATTGTACTTGATAAGGTTCAATTTATTAGTTTTAAGCCATTAAATATCCAAATCCTTTATGGTATTAGTGATATGCCTTATTACCAAGTACTATCCTCTAATGTCGTAGGTATCTTTAATATTGTGAATTCTGGTCAAATTAATTATAATGGTGTGGAATATGATATCAGTAATTATGATGTTGGCATTAAGTATGAATACATGACCCCTGAAAATCTAGAAATATTGCATGCAAATGGAGTTAATGTAAACGTATATACTGTCAATAATGCGGATACCATTGCAATATTAGTTGAAATGGGAGTGGATTATATAACTTGCGATTATATATTTGAAAGCGAATAGTAATATGATTAATAATAAGGTTAAGATGAGAAAATTTAAGAAAAGAACTCAAATAATTGCGGGGTTTTTAATTATAATAATGCTTATTGTTATAATAGGCGTTGTGTATTCAACTACGCTTGATATAGACATAATTGATGATTTGGGAGAGGGCGATACTAGTATACGTATCGCACATTTAAGTGATATCCATTATCCTAATTGTTATAATCTTAGTAAGTTATTTAAAGCAGTAAATAATTTTGAACCGCACCTAGTCTTTATTACTGGTGATATTATAGATAAGGCTACAACTTCTGAAGAGATTGATGAATTATTGATTAAACTTCGTGAAATTACAGATATTTATCCAAGTTATGCCGTGATAGGAAATCATGAGCTTCTTAACGCAAACCTTATATATTTCAAAGAAGAAATTGAAAAAATTGGAATAGAACTACTTGAAAACACCTCAGAAGCCATTGTAATTGAAGGGAAGGAATTGATTATAGCAGGGGTTGGAAACCTCGATATATATAATGAAGCTGTGCTTGATGGGGCAGGCGATATTAATCAAGGTAGTAAAATACTGTTACTTATGCACCAACCACAAATGTGGGAGCAGGTGCAAAGAGTGAATACAGAAATTATGCCACTAATAACATTTGCAGGACATGCACACGGCGGGCAAGCTCGTTTATTCGGACAGGGATTAGTTGCACCCAATCAAGGACTTTTCCCTAAGTACGATAGCGGGATATATTATGATGAGTTGCATCAGAATTGCATGATTTTATCACGGGGGCTTGGGCATAGTTTTGTTCCTATTAGAATATACGATAGCTTTCATTTACCATTAGTAACTGTTATGGTATAAAATATCAAATCATA
>CAZKXV010000144.1:0-4275 GCA_964556835.1 uncultured Clostridia bacterium | reverse complement strand
TTATATGAAAGTATGGGTTTTGTAACGATAAAAGAAGTTTCTATATCCCCTATTAATAAATGGTTAAAATGGTCATTTGATAGAGTTTATCACTTACAACTTGATATCCCAATGTTTTTAGAAGATAATAAACTATAATGGTTCAGAATAAAATAATATTGTCATAAGTAATTATATATGATATAATATCATTAATAAAAAAGAAAAAAAGAGGTATTAATAATGGGAATTTTCGAAAAAGTTGTCTTGCGTTTCTGGAAAAGTATAGCTAAATCTGATGCAAAAAGATTAAATACTCAAAAACAGCCTGAAAATATTCATATTATAGGTGATATCCCATATATAGATAACGGCAAAGAGCAGAATAAACTAGATATATATTACCCCGAAAAACCGACAAAAGCTTTGCCAGTAATTATTGATGTCCACGGTGGTGGCTGGCTTTACGGTAATAAGGAACTGAACAGGTTCTATTGTATGAGCTTGGCGACAAGAGGCTTTGCTGTAATAAGTATCAATTATCACTTAGTGCAAGAGGAAAAGTATCCTACACAAATAGCAGATATATATGCTGTGCTTAACTGGCTAGAGGCGAAAGGCAACGAATATTTTCTTGATATTAAGAATACCTTTATTACAGGCGATTCGGCGGGCGGACATCTATCATCAATTATACTTGCGCTTCAAGATAATGATGAAGTTCGAGAAAGTTTAGGTGTAAATTCAAGTATTAGGATTAAGGCAGGCGGTCTAATATGTAGTGCCTTTAATTTCGGCAAAGGTAATGGTGCAATGGGTTGGGGGCTTAATAAATACAGTAGGTTAATACTGGGCGAGAAATACAAGAATGCGCAACATAAGAAACTAGTAGATTTTAGTAGCGTATATAATGGTAAGATTGTGCCACTATACATAATGTCCACTAAGCAAGATATGCTTAAGAGTCAAACACTAAGCACCATAAAGTTCATCAAAGAGCAGAATATAGAACACGAATACAAATTTTTGGAAAAGGGTAAGACTAATAAACTAATTCACGTTTTCAATGTGTTGAATCCCGATTGGGAAGATTCAATTACTATTAATGATGAAATGTGCAACTTCTTCAGAAAATATATTAGTTGAGGAATGCGGTTAATTATAAAAAATCAAAGTGAGGAATATAGAATATGGCAGTAAAAAAATTATACAAAGTTGAAGATGGAAAGAAAATATGTGGCGTATGCGGTGGTTTGGGTGAGTATTTCGAAATTGACCCAAGCATAGTAAGGATATTGGCGCTCACTTCAATATTATTTGCTGGTACAGGCTTGATATTATATATAATTTGTGCAATCGTACTTCCTTTCAAGAGTGAAATTGAAGGCGAAAAAAATGATAATGACAAATATGATGGCGAGTTCAAATAATAAGTAATATCATTTATTAAATTAGTTATTTTATTTGTTATATAAATTATTAATAAAATTAATAATTATATTATTCAAATTGAATTATGATATTTTTAAATAAAAAAATGAGGTGAAAAATGAAAGTAGGTATAATTAGATGTTTGCAAACAGAGGACTATTGTCCCGGAACAACGGATTTCAAATTTATTCGTGAAAAGAAAGGCGCTTTTGAGAATATTTCAGAAGAAATTGAAATAGTTGGTTTTATTACTTGTGGTGGTTGTCCAGGCAAGAAAGCATTACATAGAGCAAGAATACTTGTAGAAAAAGGGGCTGATACAATTGTTTTTGCTTCTTGTATAACTAGGGGCAACCCAATTGGCTACCCTTGTCCTTTTGCTAAGAAAATGAAAGAGATAATACAAAATGATTTGCCTGATAATATTAAATATATAGATTACACTCACTAAAATATATAATTTAGTGTTTATGGTTAACGCATATGAGAGCTTTAAATGTATAACGCTTTATAGTTTTTAAAATCATTAACTTTTTTGATTCCATAATTCAGCAGTAATATTTTTTTTACCATTTTTTGAATTTCATTTAATAAGTTAAGTTGCATTTATCTGTTTTTTTTAATGTAAATAGCTATTTTTTGTTTACAAAACAGTATTATTATTTCCAAGCAAATATCAGCTAATATATTTAATAATAATTAGCACACTTTTAAATAAAAAGTGATATGATGTACTCAGAAAAACATTTGTTTTAGTTGACGAATTTTTTTGCGAATAAATTATAATAATGAGAGGTAAGAATAATAGAATATGATTAGTATTAAGAGGGCGACTATAGAAGAATTACCCTTTCTATATGGACTTGAAAATGAAGCTTTTGAAGCAAATATAAGAACAAGCAAGAGAGCTATAAGTAATAGTATAAATAATTATAATCATAGAGTCTTCATACTTGAAGAGGATAATATTCCTTGTGCAAGTGTTACTTTATTCATATATGTTAATTCTATACGAATATATTCTATTGCTGTTCTTCGTAAGATGCAAGGAAAGAACTATGGAAAAATGCTGATGGAGTATGTTTTTTCTTATGTGTTAGAAAAATACGTTAGCATAATAACTCTTGAGGCAGATTTATTAAATACAAAACTTATACAATGGTATCAAGGCTTAGGCTTTGAAATAATCAAAGAATTGCCTGATTTTTATGGAAAGGATAAGCCTGGCTGTAAGATGCAGAAAAATATGTTTGACAAGATAAAGAAGATTAAGAATATAGTCGTAGTAGACAAACCACTGGATTTTCTTAATAATATTGATACTATAGAAATAGTAACTGCAAAAGACTACATAGTTCAAGAAAAGTATCATAAAATAAAAAGTGCGCGTATCTTTAATCTATGTTCTTCGTACGCCTATCAAACAATAGGCTATTACGTATCTCTTCTTGCTTCTGCGAGGCAACAAAGAATAATACCAAATGTCGCAACAATAAAAGATTTCAGCGATTCTGTAATTACAGAATCTATAGCGGGCGACTTCTCAACATTGGTTCAGCAGACTTTGTCAAGAACAAAAGACAAAGAATTTACGCTTGAAGTGTATTTTGGTAAAAGCCTTATAAAGAAATATGACAAATTAGCCAATGCATTATATAAACTTTTTGAAAGCCCATTAATAAGATTTGTGTTTAAGAAAAATGGTCAATGGTCGCTCAAAGAGGCTACGCCTTTTACTATGGAAGATGTAGATATAGATCATAGCGAAATTAGGGAGCTTGCTGTCAAATATTTTAGTCAAAAGAAATTTGCTATAAGTAAATTCAAAAATTACAAGTATAGCCTTGCAATTCTAGTAGATCCGACGGAAAAAGTCCCACCTTCATGCAAAGTAGCTCTTAAGAACTTTAGAATTGCCGCTGAAAAAATTGGTTTTTTCACAGAGTATATAACCAAAGAAGATTATCTTAGAATAACAGAATTTGATGCGTTGTTTATTCGAGCAACTACTAATCCTAATAACTTTACCTACTTATTCTCTCGTTATGCATATGCTGAAGGTCTTGCGGTTATTGATGACCCTTGGTCAATCTTAAAGTGTGCCAACAAGATTTATCTAGCCGAAACAATGAAACAGCAAGGAATTAAGACTCCCAAAACTGCTATTATTAGCAAAGATATGGGATATAAGAGTATATTAAATGATTTGTATTTTCCAATAGTATTGAAAGAACCCGATAATGCCTTTGGACTTGGCGTATTTAAGGTTGATAATATAAAGGACCTAGAAATAACCTTAAACAGAATTTTTGAAAAATCTGAGATAGTTCTGGCGCAGGAGTTTATAAAAAGCAGTTATGACTGGAGAGTAGGCATTCTTAACCACAAACCAATATTTGCCTGTAAATATCATATGGTTGATAATCATTGGCAAATTGAGAAATGGAATAAAAACAGAGACGAAATTGTCTATGGTAAACATGAAACATTTTTAGTTGAACAAGTTCCCAAAGAAGTTATTAAGGTCGCACTAAAAGCAGCTGAAGTAATGGGAGACGGATTATATGGTGTAGATCTAAAAGAAATAAACGGTACTATATATGTAATTGAGGTAAATGATAATCCAAGTATAGATAATGGAGTAGAAGATAAGCTCTTAAAGGGGAAATTATACCACAAAATAATATATGACCTATATAGCCGTCTGCAAATAGGCAGTGATAATAGGTATGTTTCTAAGGAATATAAATCTAAAGAAAAATAAATCTATAATTCAATATAATGTTATTTAAGACAGAAGAGTATCAAAATCTAATAAAAATGGTAAGACTATAAACATTGATGTTGAAATATGTAATAAGTTAT
>CAZKXV010000143.1:0-4318 GCA_964556835.1 uncultured Clostridia bacterium | reverse complement strand
AAAACTACCATCATCCCTAGCCATCCAAACTGGCGTAACTGTAACTCTATAACCAAACTCCTCACATAGTTTTTGATATGCTTTAGCAAATTCTTGTGGAGTCTTTGATTTTTCTTTTGACTGAACTTTTGTTCCTTCCATTTTTATTTGCATATTACAAACTTAACGGCCATATCCTTATCAATCCCCATAAGCTGTTCGAAATTGATATCATACCACATCTTATAGGCTAAATCCATATCACCTTGAGCAACAAATGCGGCGTTAATCGCCCCGATTGAAACGCCTACAACGCCATCAAAAGAGTGTCCCAATTCTATCAAGGCTTTTATCGCACCTACTTGAAATGCACCCTTAGCCCCACCACCTTGTAATACTAGCCCTTTCATTAAAGCAAGTATATATTATAAGGAACAAGAAGTCAAATATATAGTAATGTTTTGTTATAATATCCACTATAATAATCTTTGTTATTCTCTTGCTATTAACAAACATAATTGTAAAAAAACAATAATTTATAATCATTATTATTCCTTATAGAATATATATTCCAAATATCATTTGTTATCATTATGTATAGAAAAAGAGAGTACCATTATGGTACTCTCAAATTAATGTTATTTTTTGTCAGGAATTACAATGACTTCTCTCCCTTCCTTCTTAGTAAAATCTACTACATAATAAGGAATATCCTCATAAGGTTCTAAATCTTCAAGATAAAGTGCTTTGCTGCTTGTAACCTCTCCTCTTTGAATTTTTTTGGCATGCCTAATTATAGTCCTTGACAATAGAATTATAATTGCTATAAATACAATACCTACTATTCCCCAAAGAGGAGCAAGGAATTTAGATATAAAATCAAATGTACCTAATATCAATGGCGTATTATTTATCATAGTTCTTCCTTATTTTCATCCGCTCTCTTTATGGTTGCATTAGAAGTATCACTTTTTCTTGACAAATTCTTTGGCATATTATCATTATTAACTACTTTCTTATTATCCATAGTACTTAGCGTCATATCATCTTGTGGAGCAGCTTTTATAGGTCCTTTATTATCACCAGGTTTAGTTGGAGCTTTTATAGGTCCTTTATTGGATTCAGTCTTAGGAACAGGAGCTTTTGGTTCTTCTGTTACAGGAAAATCTGAAGATAATTCGCCAAATTGACTTTGCACATCTGCAAACACACTACTCTTCTTATTAGATTCTTCTCTAGCTTTCTTAATCTCTGATTCAATTGCTTCTCTGTCTAAATCTGCTTGTGTAAGCTCCCTTTTTGCTCTATTAGGTTTTTGTGTAGGGACAGGAGTTTCAGTCGAATCCTCTTGTTTCATTAATTTGTCATCAGCTCTAACAATTCTAGAAGAAGTCAATGGTTTATCTGCGTCTACTAACACTTTTTTGACTCCAAAACCTTCCTCCGCTTTCATTAACTTTTGAGGTATCTTATTAGATTCTTTCTTGTTACCTATTAAGCTAAGGAAATCATTTTCTACCATACCAGAGCCAGAGACTTCAACATCTTTATTCTTATCTTTAGCAATTGCAGAATCTTCATATACTGTAGTCATATGTGTAGGAACATCACCCAAAGTACCTCTCTCGTTAATAATACTAGCAATATCTATTCCCTCATCACCATCTAAATCTTCTAAATCTTCATGCGAAATTTCTATATTGTAATTATCTTCCTTTGATTTCTTCTTTTTCTTAGATTTTTTGTTGTCTGTGGATAAAGTAGCATCTTCTTTTTTCTTATCTTCTTCTGCCAATAAATCTTGATAAGATTCATTCATCAAAGAATTAAAAGCATCTCCAGAGAAAGCATTTCTTAGAATATCATCTCTAGATTCATTATCTATTGCTTCACTAACTCCTCCATCATCTGTTCTATACTCTGCGAAATCTCTTTTTCCTGGCTTATAAACTTTTGCATTCTTTGTTTGGTAATACTTAATTAACAAATATGTAATAGTACCAACTATTGCAATTATAGCAAGTATTATTATAATTAGAAGCAATGGATTAACACGCTTAGCTATTAGATAATAACCACGACCAGTTACATTGAATGTGATTTGACCATCTTCAACACTACTAGTTACTACTTCAGTACCACTATCAGAGACAAATAATACGGCAACATTCTTTACGCCTGCTAGTGTATTTGGAAGAGGAACGCTTACCATAACATTTTCTCTATTAGGCTCCTGTCCACTAATAGTATTTACTTCGAAAATTTGTGTACCTGTATATAGGTTGAACTTAGTAAACTTAGTATTATTATTCATATACTCTCTAGAAGTAGCAGGCATAGCAGTTGCAATAGCACTATTATCAGTGTCTACATAAGTTAAAATACCCGAAACATCAATCATTTGATAATTTTTATCTTCAGTGATAGTTCCACCATCTCTAGCTCTTCTCCTCAAAGTGATAGTATTTGCTCCTTCTACTAAAGTACTAGGAATAACAACATCAAAAATAACATCTAAATCATCTTTAGTCTGCCCGTATACCAAACCATAATAATCAACTCTAGTTAAGTATGCACTATCTTTTTCGACTGTTATATTACGTGCAGTAACTGTTAGAGGTCTTTTCGCAATAACAAACTGATAATCATCATCTGAAGGCATAGCCTTATTAAGATTAAAGTAATAATTAGAAGTGATATTGTTATCATCATTGTCATAAACCACAATTCGATTTGTATTTAAGTCATAACGACCTGCATCAATACCTTCTGCCCTTCCTAACGAACCAGTTATTGTATGTCCCGTAAGAAGAGGAGTAGAAGAACTTACATTAAACTCTATTGTAGGGTCTTCATCGCCATAGTATTTGTAAGGACAATTACTAATATTAGTATTTGAAGGTGCTTTTACAGATATTTCTATTGATAATGCATTGATATAATAATCACCTCTTAAGAATGATATACTATAATTGTTTGAGTTAGTTATAGTTAAAGTACCTTGATTGATGTAATATCTTCCTGCATTTGAACCCACTTCTCTTACAAGTGAACCTTCTAGAGCATCAGAATAAGCATAAGATCCTTGTACAATCTGAACTGTAAGAGGAACATCGCTTGAACCATAGTTTATATTTTTTGTATCTGCTTTAAGTGTAATAGGTCGCTTGGATATATAGAAAGCATTTGTACCATTAATAATATTTATAGCATAATTACTGATACTGCTTTGGTCACCGTCAATACTTTTTACAGTAAAGTCTCCTACAATAACATCATAATACCCAACACTATTACCTGTTTCACGCCCAAGTTCATTCTTTACTTCATCGCCGGGCAGAATATCCTCTATATCATAAATATATGTTAAAACAGGGTCATCATTACCATAAACCTTAGTCAAACCTGAATTGATATATACATCTAACACTATAGGTGTTATTTCATATATACCACTAACAAAATTAATAGAATAATTGTCTGATATGGAAATTGGTAAGTCAAAGTCATTTCTAGTAATGGCATAAGTACCAATTCCTGTACCCGGTTCTTTGCTTAGAGAACCTGTAAATTCGCTTTTTATTTCGCCTAAATTAACAGTAGCAAATTCAGTACCAAGTACAGATGCCCCTGAAGTAATATTAAAATCAAGATCAACGATACCTCTAAAGGGGTCATAGCCTATGCTAACATCTTGTGCTTTTATCCCTATAACGCATACTGTAATATTTGCTGTAAGCCCAGTAGGCTGATTCAAAGTATAATATGATTGATGACTGCCGGTTAATACGTATCCGGATATAGTGACATCTAGATCATTACCCACATCTACGCTATTAAATACAGCACTAGCCCCACTAGTTGAGATACCAATATTGACCGTGTCATATATTTCTCCCACTAATAAAGCAGTTCCAGAAATTGAAGCAACATTGGTTGCATCATAAACTTTATTTCTTACTGCTATTCCAGAAATGGATAATTCTGCAGTAGTAATAGTATAATTGAAAAATTGGTCTTTAGGTAAATAATTAAGTGTTCCGGGGAAACTAATCATAGCCGAATATGTTCCAGGTATAATTGGAGTTGTTAACAACTCATTGATAGGTTGAGGAACAGTTAGCTCGTTGCCATCATCATTATAATAAACAATATCATAATCTGCAATAAGTGTCTGAGTAATATGCTCAGCTTCATTATAGAAAGTTGGTTCAGCTACAATAGGCGCTCCGTTAAATGGAGTATCACTAATACCGCCTACAATGAAAATTTCATCCCTATATATCTCAAAAGAATAGTATAATTCGTAAATTTCCTCTTCTTCTAAAGTTTCATCTAA
>CAZKXV010000142.1:0-4329 GCA_964556835.1 uncultured Clostridia bacterium | reverse complement strand
GATATATGATATTTTTGCAGGAAGTGGACTTTCTGAAAGCAATCCAACTAAGTCTAATGAACACGGAATGGAGATAACTTATAGTATGCTAGATAGAGATTTTAATGGGCTTTGCTTCATTAATCTAGTTGATTTTGATATGTTATATGGACATAGAAATAATATTGATGGTTATGCAAATTGTTTGAGTGCGTTTGATAAATGGTTAGGTAGTTTTATGGACAAGCTAAGCCAAGACGATTGCCTTATGATTACCGCTGACCACGGATGTGACCCTGCAACGACTAGCACTGACCATAGTAGGGAGTATGTTCCTCTAATTGTGTACGGGCAAATGATAGAACCTAAGAATATGAAAACTCGTGATTCTTTTCGTGATGTTGCAGTAACTGTATTAGAATTGTTAAATATTGGTAATAATAGATTAAAAGGGAGTAGTGTAGTATGAATTATGCTAAGTTAATTGAAAGTGCTTTGCAAGCTAGAAAAAACGCATACGTACCTTATTCAAGATTTGCCGTTGGTGCAAGTTTGCTAGCGAAGAACGGTATAATATATAATGGAACAAATATCGAAAACGCCTCTTACTCTGTTTCTATTTGTGCGGAAAGAACAGCACTTTTTACAGCAGTTAATCAAGGTGATAAAGAGTTTGTTGCTATAGCAATAGTAGGAGACTTGGCTACTTTTGATATGCCTAGAGATTACTGTTCGCCTTGTGGAGTATGTAGACAAGCACTGGCTGAATTCGTAGATGTAAGTACTTTTCAAGTCATTTTAGCTAAAAGTACTGAAGATTATAAGGTTTTCACTCTAGAAGATTTGCTGCCTAATAGTTTTTCTAGTGCTAATCTTACATAAATTGTTCTTTAAGAATATTTGTTGTATAATATATAGCATATTTAGAAAGAATTAAGATAAATAGTGCTAGACGAGCAAATTAAATATAAAATAAGGAGATATGTAATATGAAAAAAATTATAATTATTGTACTTTCATTAGTTTTTTTAAGCGGTGCATTGATAGTATTTTCAGGGTGTACAGTGGATAATACCAAAGAACCAACTTATGAGGTAGCTTTGGTTACTCATGGAGGGACTATTGATGACAAATCTTTCAATCAAAGTGCTTGGGAAGGAATAGTTGAATATGCTGATGCAAATGATAGTACCTATAAGTATTATCCTGCACAAGAAGAATCTAAAGATTCTTACATTGAAGCAATAGATCTTGCTGTACTAGGTGGTGCAAAAGTTGTAATAACTCCCGGCGTGCTGTTTGAAGTAGCAATTTTCGAGGCACAGACTAAGTATCCTAATGTGACTTTCTTATTGCTTGACGGGGCTCCGCATAATGCTGATTATTCAGAGTATAGAACTGATGAAAATGTTCTTTCTATTATGTATGCTGAAGAACAAGCAGGTTATCTAGCAGGTTATGCAGCCGTTCAAGAAGGATATAGAGAATTAGGTTTTATGGGTGGTTCGGCAGTTCCTCCAGTTATAAGATTTGGTTACGGTTTTCTTCAAGGTGCGAATGCTGCCGCTGAAGAATTAGAATTAAGCAACACTACCCCTGCTGTAACTGTTAAGTATTATTATACAGGAACATTCTCTCCTGACCCAGCTATACAGACTAAAGCTGCAAGTTGGTATACTGCAGGCACAGAAGTTATTTTCGCTTGTGGAGGTCAAATTTGCACAAATGTATTTGCCGCTGCTGAAGAAAATGATGCGAAAGTTATAGGAGTTGATATAGACCAAAGCACAGAATCGGATACAGTTATAACTTCTGCCATGAAAGGTTTGAGTGTAAGCGTAATGGATAGTCTAACAGCTTTTAATGCTGACACTTTGGTAGGAGGACAAACTATAACTGTTGATGCAAGTAAAGATGGCGTTGGACTTCCTGCTTTAGGTGATAGCTTCGCAACTTTCACGCAAACTGACTACGATACTTTATATGGCGAAATGGCTGCAGGTAATATTACTATTATCAAAGATAAAACTACAGCTGGTGATGTTGATTTGGTTGCTATTGGTATAGATTGTCCATATATCTCAATCATCAATGAAAATGTAACAACTTAATAATAAATAATAAACTTTGAACCTGCAAGAAAGGCATGAAAATGCCTTTCTTGTTTAGTTCCCTTAATACTAATGAATTATGTTATAGAAATCCTTAATATTACCAAAGAGTTCCTCGGGGTTATTGCTAATGACAATGTGTCATTGCAATTAAAACAAGGGGAAATTCACGCATTGTTGGGTGAAAATGGGGCGGGCAAGTCCACACTTATGAATGTGCTTTTTGGTATACATAAGGCTGAAAAAGGGACAATTATAAAGGACGGAGTAAAGATAGAGATAAAAAACCCTAATGATGCTAATAAATACGGTATTGGTATGGTACACCAACATTTTAAGTTGGTAGAAAATTTTACCGTTCTTGAAAATATTGTTCTTGGAGTTGAGACTACTAAGAAAGGTATGTTAGTAATGAAAGTTGCTAAAGAAAAAATAACAGCACTATCAGAAAAATACAATCTGTTAGTTGATGTCAATGCTCGAATTAGCGATTTGTCAGTTGGTATGCAACAGCGTGTAGAAATTCTGAAAATGCTCTACCGTGATAACAAGATACTTATATTTGATGAACCAACTTCTGTTCTTACCCCACAAGAGATAGAGATTTTTATGAATATTATGAGAGTTTTATCTGCTGAAGGGAAGTCTATAATATTTATCACCCACAAATTAAAAGAAATCAAGCAAATTGCTCAGCGTTGCACTATTTTAAGAAAAGGCAAGTTAATTGGCACATATGATGTTAAGGATATTTCATATGCAAAGATGTCCGAACTTATGATAGGTCGTAATGTTGATGTAAATATTAATCAAGGAACATCTAAGGTTGGAGAAATTATCCTTGATGTAAGGGGATTATGCTATTCCCCTGCAAAAAATAGTAATAATGTATTGAATAATATTACTTTCAACTTGTTTGCGAATGAGATAATTAGTATCGCAGGTATCGATGGCAATGGGCAATCAGAATTGATTGATATCTTGTCGGGAAATATTCTTGCAAAAAGTGGCAAGGCAGAACTTAAAGGAATTAATATTTTAGACCTAAGTATCAGAAAGAGGAATATAGCAGGAATGGCAGTTATTCCCGAGAATAGGTATAAGTATGGGTTGTTCTTAAGCTATAATCTTTCAGAAAATTTAGTGCTTAAGAAGTACTATACGAAAGAGTTCCAGCGTGCAAGATTTATTAAGTTTAATAAGGTTAAGGCATATTCAGAAAATCTTATAGCGAAATTTGATATCCGCACAAGTAGAGGAGCAAAAACGCCTAGTCGTATTATGTCTGGCGGCAATCAGCAGAAAACTATTATTGCACGGGAAATTGATTATGATGCACCATTTTTAATTGCGATGCAACCTACTCGTGGACTAGATGTTGGAGCTGTGGAATATATACACGCACAGTTATTAGAAGAAAGAGATAGGGGCAAGGGTATTCTCTTGGTCTCATATAATCTTGATGAAATTCTTAAAATTAGCGATAGGATAATTGTTATATGTAAGGGTGAGTTTGTTGGAGAATTTAAGCCGAAAGATATAGATGCTAAGGAATTAGGATTATATATGTCAGGTTCAAAAACACTCAAAGATAAGGCGAACTGATGGCTAAGAGTTATAATCAAAAATCAATAATTGGAAGAAAACAGAAAGCATTATATCTACTTACTAATGATTCTGCAAGTAAGGTTTATGCCGCAATAATATCTATTGTCTTAGGTCTACTTTTTGGCTTTATAATTATGCTTATCGCAAACTCGAATAATGCCCTTCGTGGTTTTTCGACAATTCTTCAAGGCGGAATAAATATATCCGGCATCAACGCTAATCAAAGTTATGGACAAATGCTATACCATGCTGCTCCTATTATGCTAACGGGGTTAGCCGTAGGTTTTGCATTCCGAACAGGTATGTTTAATATTGGAGCAAGCGGTCAATTCCTTATAGGAGCTACTCTATCGTTATATGTAATTTTCACCTGGACAGCTATTCCTATAAGTTATAGGTGGGTTTTCGGCATACTTGCGGGAATGATAGGTGGTGGATTATGGGCATTATTGCCAGCAATTTTCAAAGCATTTTTCAATGTTCATGAAGTAATTTCTACAATTATGATGAATTATATTGGTCTATATCTTGTGAATATGATTGTGCCTAATATGATACTATATGATAGTGCTACTAACAGAACTAGAGCTTTACCTAATGGTAGTGCTATACCTAGATTTGGACTGGATAA
>CAZKXV010000141.1:0-4337 GCA_964556835.1 uncultured Clostridia bacterium | reverse complement strand
CACAGGTTGCTGCACATATCATTCCTGAAGGGCCTCCGCCAATTACTATAACTTTCATAATATGAATTTTGGTAATTTTGTATTGGATAATGCTTCGTAATCATTATAATCCCACTTAACTGGAGAGATTGTTATATATCCTTTTTTTATTAATTCAACATCGCACTTAGGAGGATTGTTTGGCACAGGGATAGGCTCTCCTATAAGAATGTAGCCCTCGTGGTCACTTGTCTTTCTTAGTACATATCTATCATTGTATTTCTGTTCACCTATACAACAAAACTCAATCCCCTTAGCCTTAGAAATATCGCTAACAGGGAAGTTCACTGATATTATAGTACGATGATTATCTATCATACCCATTAGTAATTCTAGATTATCTGAAGCGAACTTAGCTATATCACGATAACTATCTGTTGTAATTGCAGAAAATGCAATAGACTTATGTCCGATAATAGCAGCTTCTAGACTTGCGTTTACTGTTCCTGAATATATAATATCCGTGCCGATATTCATTTGATTATTAATACCACTTAATACTACATCAGGGGGATTATCTTTCATTATAATATCCACGCCGAACTTAACACAGTCGATCGGAGATCCATTAAGCACATAGGCTTCTTTAACACCATCAATTACATCTGTATCATTAAGTGTAAGATGTTTATTAATAGAAATCGAATGGCTAGTACCCGAATGTTCCTTAGCTGGTGCAACTACTACTACAGAATGTTTTTGTGCTAATTCCTCAGCTAAATGCTTAAGTCCAATACCACATATTCCATCATCATTTACAATTAGAATTCTCATATTTATACAGGATGAATCCCATTTTCTCTGTCAGCTAATTCACTGTCAATGCCATATTTCTGGGCTTGACGGAATTTGAAGAACTTCAAAGCAACTTGAGGGAAAAGAGCATAAGATAATACATCTTCTTCTTGCTCAATATATTCCTTAATCTCTTCTCTATATTTGTCTAATTCTGGTGCAATATTATCTGCAGGCCTGCAAGTAATAATCTCTTCATCACCTACAACTTTCTTAAGAATTTCTGGATTTGGAGGAACTGGTAATCTACCATATTCACCCTTAAGCAAGGCCTTAGTCTCTTTCGTTATCATCTTATATCTCTCACCCATTATTACATTTAGAACTGCTTGAGTACCAACGATTTGACTTGTTGGCGTAACTAGTGGAGGAAAACCTAAGTCTTCACGAACTCTAGGTACTTCTTCTAGAACTTCAGTGTATTTGTCCTCAGCATTCTGTTTCTTAAGTTGGCTTATAAGGTTAGATAACATACCGCCCGGAACTTGATATATTAAAGCATTTACATCAACTGATAATACTTTAGGGTCAAGGAAACCGTCATCTGTAAGTCTTTTCGCAACTTTCTTAAAATAATTAGATATTTCAGTCAACTTAGGAATATCTAGTCCTGTATCACGAGGTGTTCCCTTAAAAGTAGCAACAAGAGGTTCTGTAGCTGGTTGAGCAGTACCGTTACCTAATGGTGAAAGTGCTGTATCAATAATATCAACACCAGCTTCTGCTGCTTTTAGATATGCCATATTACCAATACCGGAAGTATTATGTGTATGAAAATGTATCTTAATATCAACTTTTTCTTTAATCTCTTTAATCAAATCATATGCTTCATAAGGTAAAAGTAAATTAGCCATATCCTTAATACATAAAATATCTGCACCCATATCTTTTATCTCTTGAGCTAATTTCACATAAAAAGCACGAGTATGAACTTTGCTAGTTGTATAGCTAATAGCAACTTCACATATACCACCATATTTCTTTGTAGCTTCAACAGCTTTCTTCATATTTCTAGTATCATTAAGTGCATCAAAAATTCTAATAATATCAATTCCATTTTCAATGGATTTCTTAACGAATAAATCTACAACATCATCTGCATAATGCTTATAACCAAGAATATTCTGCCCACGAAGAAGCATTTGCAACTTTGTGTTAGGAATTGCCTTTCTGAGTGCTCTAAGTCTTTCCCAAGGGTCTTCATTAAGAAATCTAAGACAGCTATCAAATGTAGCACCACCCCAACATTCTAATGAAAAATAACCAATTTCATCAAGTTTCGATGCTATAGGTAGCATCTCATCTAATCTCATTCTTGTAGCCGCTTGTGACTGATGAGCATCTCTTAGAATTGTTTCTGTAATAAGTAATTTGTTAGTCATAATAATCTACTCCAATTAACCGAATATTGCTAGTAATACACCAGCTGCAACTGCTGAACCGATAACGCCAGCAACATTTGGACCCATTGCATGCATAAGCAAGTTGTTCTGTGGGTCTTCTTTTTTTCCTACATCTTGGGCTACTCGAGCCGCCATTGGTACAGCAGATACACCAGCTGCTCCAATAAGTGGATTGATCTTTCCACCTGATAATTTGTTCATAAGTTTGGCAAGCAATACTCCACCTGCTGTACCACAAGCGAAAGCGACTACGCCTAACACTACTATAAGAATTGTTTCTAATTTCAAAAATTCAGGGGCATAAGTCTTAGAACCAACTACAATACCTAAGAATATAGTAATTATATTAAGCAAATCATTCTGTGCTGTCTTAACCAAACGAGGCACAACTCCTGATTCTTTCATCAAATTACCAAGCATTAACATTCCTAGAAGAGGTAATGCCGCAGGTAGAATAATTCCACATATTATTGTTACAGCAATAGGAAAAATAATTTTCTCTTTCTTGCTAACTTCTCTAAGTTGCTCCATCTTAATAGAACGCTCTTTCTTTGTAGTGAGGAGTTTCATAATAGGTGGTTGAATAACCGGAACAAGTGCCATATATGAATATGCGGCGATTGCAATAGGAGATAACAAAGCTGGTGCTAACTTAGATGTAAGATATATAGCAGTAGGTCCGTCAGCTCCACCAATTATACCAATAGATGCAGCTTCTAAATTATCAAAACCTAGTAATAGTGCCGCAAAAAAGGCTACAAATATACCTATTTGTGCTGCTGCACCAAGCAACAAACTCTTGGGATTAGATATCAACGGCCCAAAATCTGTCATAGCTCCAATACCTAAGAAGATTATTGGAGGGAATATAACCCATTCAACTCCTTTGTATAAATAAGTGAATAGCCCGCCTCCTGCACCACCTTCACCTACATCAGCATAAAGTATATCGTGAGCGCCTGGAATATTTATTATTATCATACCAAAAGCAATAGCTAATAATAAATTCGGCTCAAATTTCTTAACAATGGCAAGATAAAGAAGAAGACATCCTATGGCAATCATCAATAGCATCTTAAATATATCTAAGACTGAACCCGATGTAAATCCTGTAGCCTCCCAAATCTTAAGTAGGGCTTCGCCCCAACTGCCAGCTATAATTGTAGTATTCATTTATAGCCTCCGAATTATGCTATAACTGCTAGTACATCACCTGTATTAACAGAAGCACCTTCAGCTACGGTGAAAGTAACAATACCATCAGCATTCGCAGGAATATTGTTTTCCATTTTCATTGCTTCTAATACTAAAATATCTTGATTTTTCGCTACTTTAGAGCCATTAGGAACTAGAAATTTCATTATAGTACCAGGCATTGGTGATTTAAGTTCAGTTCCATTTGTTGGAGCTTTAACTTGTGGCTTAGCAGCCACTGGAGCAGCGATTGCTTGCACAACGGAAGTAGTATTAACACCTACTTCTTCTACTTCTACTTGATATGATTTTCCATCAACAGTAATATTAAATTCTCTCATTTTCTTGTCCTCCGATTATACTCTCTTTATTGACCTAACTATGAAGTCTATATCCGCTGTAGTTTCTAGTTCATTAGAAAGAATGGCGTAAATAGATGCCATAATCACAGCTATAATATTTTTGTCATCTTCTACAACGCTTGTTGTAAGTTGTGGGGTTGAACTAATAACATTCTTAATTGCTTTTTCTCTATTTGTCATCTTGCTCATAAGAGTTACGCATATTATCAATATACTAAGTACTAATAATACAACACCGATTCCTAGAACAACTACTTGTAAACCTGTTTCCATATTACTTACCCCTATACGCCTAATAGCATTAATAATGCACTAGCTATATATGGTCTAACATTTTGAGGAGAAATTATATCATCGATATAACCCTCGCTAGCAGATAGTACTGCATTGCCCTCTAATTCATTATACCTATTAGCTATAGTTTCACGGGCTTTACTAGTGTCTTTAGCTTTCTTAATATCATCAGCATACATAAGATTGACAGCAACAGCCGCTTCAACAGGAGTAATTATAGCATTAGAAAAACTAATTACATAATCATACC
>CAZKXV010000140.1:0-4355 GCA_964556835.1 uncultured Clostridia bacterium | reverse complement strand
AATTTCGCACCACCAATTACATAGACATCTTCAGGATTATCATTCGCTATAAGATTATACATATCTTCATAACTATTAGCTACTTCTGCACCATTAGCATCATAACTTAAATTAGATGTTAGTACTATATTATTTCTGTTCGGGAGTGGTCTTTTGGGTAGCGATTCATAAGTATTTCTACCCATTATAATAGTTTTATGAGTAGTCTGCTTAACAAAAAAAGCCATATCTTCAGGAATATTACATAGTAGTTTATTATCTCTACCAATACCCCATTTATTATCTACTGCAACAATTAATTTCATAATTATTCAGCTACGGGGAGTCTTGCTCCTAAGTCGTTGTACTTGTAATCTATAAGTTCAAAACTATCCACACTGAATTTGTAGAAGTCATCAATGCCTTTATCCATCTTGAAAATTGGCGCATCAAATTGTTTATTGGTCAATATGCTCTTGACACAATCAATATGTCTATCATAGATATGTGCGTCTGCTATAACATGCACAAGCTCACCCACTTCAAGACCGCTTATCTTAGCCATCATATGTACTAAGACTGAGTATTGTACTACATTCCAATTATTTGCAACTAGCATATCTTGCGAACGTTGGTTAAGTATTGCATTGAGCTTGCCACCTGCAACATTGAAAGTCATTGAATATGCACAAGGATATAGATTCATTTCGCTTAGGTCATTATGATTATAGATATTTGATATTATTCTTCTGCTATTAGGGCTATTCTTAAGGTCATAGATTACTTTATCTACTTGGTCAAATTCACCCTCTTTGTACTTATGCTTAATACCCAACTGATAGCCATATGCTTTGCCGATAGAGCCAGTCTCATCTGCCCACTGGTTCCATATCTTACTATTTAAGTCGTTTACGTTGTTAGATTTTTTCTGCCATATCCATAATAATTCATCTATAGCATTCTTATAATTTGTCTTTCTGATAGTAATTATTGGGAACTCTTTACTTAGGTCGTATCTATTGACTATACAGAACTTTTTCACAGTATGCGCAGGAGCGCCATCTGCCCATCTAGGGCGTACAGGGTACTCATAGTCCCACACTCCATTATCTAGTATGCCGTTTATGTTGTCTATAAATATACGATCCGCTCTACTCATTAATCAATTCCCTCTTATTCTTCTTCTGGTACTTCAAGAATGTATTCCCCTACAAGTGTAGGATAACCATTGTTAACATCTGTCGCTATTGCCCAAGTATTTTCGAAATCAAACCCCACATAAGTGGCTTGCAATTTCATATCGCTTGTAGACACGCCTATAACATTTGTCATACTCTTGTAGTAACCTGAATCGTTAGTTAGTGGCACAGCATCTGCCTCATCAACCTTGACAGTGCTAAGTTCATTATCATATATTAGGCTAGCTAGAGGGGCACTATCATAACCTGAACCCAAGCATCCCACATAGTCTGTAGCTACATTGCCATTAACTTGTATTTCGCCAACTGCATAACAGTTTTCCGCTTTAGTACGAGGGCTTTTCATATGTCCAGCAAGTAAACCTACCTGCCTATAAACACCTTCTAATGTGTCAGTACCACTATTAGCAACAAAGAGATTATCTATGCTATAAGAATTAAATATTCCTCCTGCTACTCCATAGTTTTTACCCGCAATACCGCCAAGATATATTTTCTGTCCCGTAGACTCAAATTGATTATTATTAGTTGCTGACATATCAATAGTGCAATTATTATTATGGCCGATAATTCCGCCAGTACAAGAATAATATGTCTCTACTCTTATATTAGTATTTGTAACAGAGCAACCTCCGACAATAGAACTTGTCTCTAAGGAACCTGCTATACCACCTATATACTTACGGGAAGAGTCTTTATCTGTTGTATTAGTCCATTTCGAAGAAAGAAATTCTAGGCTAGAATTGTCTACCGTACAATTAAGAATAGTACTATTAGTTACCTTACCAGCGACAAAGCCAATATTAATGCTTCCTTGTATTGCAAGGTCAATAGTTATACCAGATAAATTCAAGTCATATACTGATGCATTAAGTAAACCTTTGAATATTCCGAAATATGCACCCTCTTCTTGATCAGATATGACTGCATTGCTTATAGTGAAGCCTGCACCATCAAATATTCCTTCAAATCTATTATCGCCAGCGCCTCCTATAGGGTTAAACTTGTTGCCTTCAATATCAATATCGTTAGTTAATTTATAATAATTGGCAACAGTAACAGCAGTCTCTCCTGAAGTATCTGTCCAATAACCTCTTCCTATACTCTCTAATTCGGCGACTGAAGATATTAGAATAGGGTCTTCAAGTGTTCCTTCGCCCTTATAATATGTTACGCTTTGTGATAAATCACTATCAAGATATGAAGCAGAACCACTTATAGCCTTGACAGATATTATATAAGTACCGGGTAAAGTTACTTTTTCCTTAAGAGTAAATTCTCCATTAACTGCAGGAATGATATACCCGCCATCATCATAATCAACATTGATAACATATCGATCAGCGTTATCAATAGTGTCCCACGTAAGTGTATATCCAGTAAGAATTACATTACTTGGAGCATCTAGTTTCGGAGTAGCAAAAAGTCCACCGCCCTTGTTCTTGCAACCTGCAAGTCCAACAGAAATGGAAAGAACTAAAATCAATATTAATATAATTTTTTTCATATATACCACCTATTTTCTAATTATACTTAAATTCCGCCTATTATGTCAATCCTATTTTTTGTATTAATCATTAACTTAATCATATATTATTATTTCTTAATAAATAAATTCATAACAAATTCAGCTAATATAATTCATATAACCAATAAAATAATGGCAACAAACTTAATAAAAAAACTTACACCTCCTACATAAAGTAAGTGGTGTAAGAAACAATATCAATAATCTTGCGGAGGAATATTGTGTTTTTTTAATCAAATTCTAACTATTTTTTTCTTCGTGCCATTATTTCGAACAAGATTACAATTACCATAAATAAGAATATCAACCAAGTAATTGAGAAACTTCCTACTACGAATGATATCAGTATAAATGCTATAACTGCTAAAAGAACTGTAATTCCTATTGTCTCAATGAGAGTCATTAATCTCTTGCCCTGTACTTCTTTTCTGGATAAAATATCAATTATATCAGTGATAATTATTCCGCCTAGAATTATTACCCAACTTACTGCCCATATTTTCGTTAATAGCGATACTACAAGATAAATTATGGTTACAACCGTCATAGATACCAATGCTCTTATTATCCGACTAGCTAGATCTTTCTTCTTTTCTTTAAGCTTGTAATACATAACTACTCCGCCACTGATAAGATAAGCATATACGCCACCTATAAAGGTCAACCAGGTTATACCCCAATCTTTAGATATAAAGGACCATAATGAATAAACAACTACAACTACTAACCAAAAAATTGCTGAATAGAAAAGAACATCACCTTTCTTTTTCATTAATTTAGTCTTCGTAAATACTGGGTATTGTTCAGATAACTCTAGTATAGTGTCTTCTATACCATCAAGTAGAGCTAGTGACTTAACATAACTTTCTTCTTCGTTTAAGCCCTCTCCTTGATATTCTTGCGCCCTTTCCATTAGATTACTTAGAAGTTCTTCTTTGAACTCCATAACCTTAGTATTATTCCTGTAAGGTGTAAAATATTTACGCATTTCTTTATCAAATCTGTTAATCATTTATGGTTACCTCCCAATTAATTTGTTTAATACTTCTACAGTAATGTCCCAATCTGCAACTAACTGCTTGTAAGTTTCTTTGCCTAGTGGTGTGATTGAATAGTATCTTCTTCTTGCACCACCTATGCCCTCTCCCCAGAAAGTAGTTATTAGCTCATCTTTCTCCATACGAGAAAGAGCGGTATATATAGTAGCCTCTTTAATGTCAGCTCTAGACTCGCTATTCTTCAAAATATTCTTGCTAATCTCATAACCATAACTATCAGCTTTCATAAGTAAATTAAGAATAATAGTTATTGTATGCCCTCGCAAAATATCACTTGCTATTACCATGAATCACTCCTTTCCACAATCAATGTTGTTTATATTGTCAACTATTGTACATTCTGTAGTTGAATACATAATCAGATTAGGTATACTATATCATTAAGTATATGCAATATCAAGTACTTTTATTAGTTTTTTTTATTTTTCCTAGCAAATATCTTTTAGTTGCTATTTTAGCAGTTATTAGAGTATAATTTAAGTTATGGCAGCTCCAAGAAACATAGACACAAAACAACTGATAATTGACAGTACTTCCAGACTAATAGAAGAACGCAATGTAGAAGCCGTATCCCTTCAGGATATAGCTACT
>CAZKXV010000139.1:0-4402 GCA_964556835.1 uncultured Clostridia bacterium | reverse complement strand
AAATAGAATAATGATGTATAACTTTTATGTCCTTTGTCGAAAAATAAGTTATTTTGTCGTTCGCAATTAATGTAATTATGAACTTAAGTTTAAGTACTACAAAAATTATAATAGGTTTATAATTTTTAGTACATAATTTATCACTAATTTCAATATAGAATACTCCTGAAGTGTATCCTATATCTTATAATAAAAGCAGTGATTTTATTTCAAAATATAAAAAAACCTTATTTATAACTATTCCTATGCAAGTTACAGCTATTTTTTTATTATAAAAAAATAATTAACTCCTCTTATTTAACTGATAAATATTTCCTGTTAGAAATGTATGTTAGCAATAAAAATTTGTAAAAATTGCATAAAATAATATGATAATAAAAAGGTTATTTTTCTAGTATATGATAAGATATTTATATGAGTATGTAAATGAACTATTAGATTATTAAAATATATAGTAATTTTTTGTCCTAATTTTAATATTTATTATATTGCTTTTTTGTTTTCTAAATGAAAAAATCTTGCATTATATCCAAATATGTATTATAATTTGTAAAGATTATATATTAATTGCTTATGTGGGGAAAGTAAATTGAGTATAAAATAGTCATTGCTGTCTTATTTTCCCCCCTCTAATTAAGACAGTAGGCGTCATGTATTATATACATGGCGCCATTTTTATTGTTTATAATATATATTATTAATAATTATACGTTAAATCTGAATAATACGACATCTCCGTCTTTGACAACATATCCTTTGCCTTCGCTTCTTACCTTTCCCTTTTCTTTCGCATTTGAATATGAGCGGTATTCTAATAAATCTTCGTATGTTATGATTTCTGCACGAATAAAACCTTTTTCAAAGTCGGTATGAATTTTTCCTGCCGCTTGAGGTGCTTTTGTGCCTTTCAGGATAGTCCACGCACGAGTTTCTTTCTCTCCTGCTGTCAGATAGCTTATTAAACCTAGCATATCATAGCAAGTCGTTACTAATTTATCCAAACCACTCTTAGTTATACCTAATTCTTCTGAAAATATAGCTCTTTCTTCTTCGGGTAATTCTAGTAGCTCTTGTTCAATTCTGCAAGAAATAATTATCATCTTAGCTTGTTCTTTAGCTGCCACGTCTTTTAATGCATTTATATATAGATTATCTTGATTATTAATGTCATTTTCGCTTACATTAGCAACATATATAACTTTCTTAGAAGTTAGTAGAAAATAACTTTCTACTTCAATTAGCTCATTAGGCTCTAGCTCTAGTGTTCTTAAAGGCTCACCATTATTAAGATGTTCTAGAATTTTGTTCTGAAAAACAAGTAATTGTTTAAGTTCGGATTTGCCACTTTTCGCTTGCGATTGAGTCTTAGCAATTCTTTTTTCCATACTTTCTATATCAGAGAGAAGCAATTCGGTATTTATTGTTGCCGCATCACTTACAGGGTCAATTTTGCCTTCAACGTGAATGATATTTTCATCATTAAAGCATCTTACCATATGCACAATAGCGTCTACTTCCCTTATATAAGAGAGGAATTTGTTGCCCAATCCTTCCCCTTTGGAAGCACCTCTAACCAATCCTGCTATGTCCACAAATTCAATTGCAGTTGGAGTTACTTTCTTGCTATTATACAAGGCGGCCAGTTTCTCTAGTCGGGGGTCGGGTACGGGTACAATACCAATATTCGGCTCAATTGTGCAGAAAGGATAATTTGCACATTCTGCCCCTGCTTTAGTAATAACATTGAATAATGTGCTTTTGCCTACGTTTGGTAAGCCTACTACGCCTAATTTCATTTGTTCACCTCATAATTAATATAAATTGTATTACACTAGCTAATTAAAGTCAACAACCGTAAGGCTATAATTGAATTTCTAGCTTAAATATTAAGTTTTATAGTTAGATAATAATATAATAAGAAATAATAGACATAATTAGAATATGCTAAAACGTTTTATAAGGTATAGGTATAAAAGAAATATATTTTCATAAACATCTAAATAAAACTTGACAAGCATAAAGATTGTGTTATATTATTATAATTAGAAAAATATCAAAATGATATTTATAAAGCTACAGAGGTACAATATATGTTAGAACTTAAAAATATAGTAAAAACTTATCAAGCGGGCGTTAACTTAGTTGATGCCTTAAAAGACGTATGCATTAAATTTGAGGAAAAAGGCTTTGTTTCTATACTAGGTCCATCTGGATGCGGTAAGACAACAATGCTAAATATTATTGGGGGTCTTGATAGATATACTACTGGCGATTTAATAATCAATGGCAAGTCTACTAAAGAGTTCAAGAGTACAGAATGGGATAGTTACAGAAATAATACTATTGGTTTTGTATTTCAATCATATAATCTTATAAACCACTTAAACGTACTTGAGAATGTTGAACTGGCACTTACTTTGTCGGGTATGAGTATATCTGAGAGGAAAGCGAAAGCTAAGCTTGCTCTAGAAAGAGTGGGTTTGAGCGACCAATTGACGAAAAAAACTAATCAGTTAAGTGGTGGACAAATGCAAAGGGTGGCAATAGCTCGTGCTATTGTAAATGACCCAGATATAATCTTAGCCGATGAGCCTACAGGAGCACTAGATACTAAGACAAGCAGACAAATTCTTGATCTACTTAATGAGATTGCGAAGGATAGACTGGTAATTATGGTCACACATAATTCAAAACTTGCAGAAGAATACTCAACTAGATTAATTCGTTTGCTTGATGGAAGAGTTATTTCTAATGAAGAAGTATCAGGTAAAGAAATTGAAGAGGATAGCATAGCAAAAGCTAATAGTAAGTGGGTCAAATCTTCTATGTCATATCTTACTTCTCTTAAGCTAAGTTTGAAAAATCTTTTTACTAAGAAAGCACGTACTTTAATGGTGGCTTTTGCGGGCAGTATAGGTATTATAGGAGTTGCACTCGTTCTAGCTATTTCAAGCGGATTTACGTCGCAAATTGAAACTCTAGAAGCAGATACTCTTTCAGCTTATCCTATAACTATTAATCAAGGAATGACAATGGATTTTGCATCTCTTATGGCAGGCAAAATAGATGATGGAACAGGCAATCTAGTAGAGTTCCCTGATAATGATAAAGTAATTATTTATGAAGAACCTATGAATCAAGCTATCCATTTTAATCAATATGATCAAGAATATTATGATTATCTTGATACTATGAATCCAGAATGGTATTCAGAAATTTCATATTCATATGATAATGAATATAATATTATTACCTATAATAAGGCAAATGAACTCTTTGAAATGAATTCTAACAATGATACTTTTCAGCAATTAATAACAAATGAAGCGGTCTTGGAATCGGCTTTTGATATCATTGGTGGTGAAATGGCATCGCAAAATAGTATTAATCAAATGGTTTTAATAGTAGATAATTATAATAGACTTACAGATAATCTTGCTGAGGCACTAGGTTTTAATGCTGAAATAAATGCGGAGATAAATTTCATTGATATTATTGGTAAAACTTATACTTTCATTCCTAATAATGTATATTATATAAGAAATGATAATGGTACACCTGATGATGTTAGTGATGATACTTTTGAATATAATCCTAATTTATCCGAAATGGTAGCTAATGAAAATGCTGTTGAAATGGAGATAGTAGGTATTATACGCCCTAAGTCAAATAGTGTCTTACTAAGTAGCGGCATTGCATATACAGCAGCCTTTGCTGACTTTGTTCGTACGAATACAAGCGAATCGGAGATAGCGATTGCTCAACAAGCAAATATTTTCACAGATGTACTAACAGACAGAGATTTGAATGCAGGATCCGGACAGAAAACTTATGTTGAATTGATGCAATTCTATGCACTTGATAATACTCCAAAGATGATATATATATATCCAGTTAATATTGAAACAAAAGATAAAATTATAAAATTCCTTGACGCTTATAATGCAGATAAAGAGACTCCGGAGCAGATAATGTACATTGATATGGCATCTATGGTAACAGAATCTTTGGGAACACTTATTAATACCATTAAGACAATTCTTATAGCTTTTGCAGCTATTTCACTGGTTGTATCATCTATAATGATAGGAATTATAACCTATATTTCAGTACTTGAGCGTACAAAAGAAATTGGAGTATTAAGAAGTCTTGGAGCTAGAAAGAAAGATATTTCAAGAGTTTTCAATGCGGAATCTATTCTTATAGGTTTAACTGCGGGTATTTTAGGAATACTGATAACATTATTACTTTCTATTCCGATTAATAAGGTAATAGAAACTGCAGCAGATATGAAAAATATTGCAGCTTTAAGAGCTGACCATGAACTATTGCTATTTGCTATAAGAAGTTTCGTATCATTTTTTGGTGGACTTATCCAATCTGCAATTGCAGCTAGTATTAT
>CAZKXV010000138.1:0-4471 GCA_964556835.1 uncultured Clostridia bacterium | reverse complement strand
TCCTAGCCTAGACACAACCGAGTTGCTAGATATTTTTTCTACATATTTTGATCACATATTTGTAAGCGATGAATGTGCATATTCTGGTAGTGATTTAACTCGAAGAATGAAAAAATGGTTAACAGAAGACAGAATTTTTGGTGTATTAACAAATGATACTTTAGATAAATATTTCGATAAATGCAGCATAGATTCTATGAGAAAATCTATTGAGGAAGCACAAGGAAAAATTTTGATTATTGGCACGGGAGCTATGTTAATTGCTAATGGCGATATTAATATACATTGTTCTTTATCCCGTTGGGAGATTGAGCTAAGGTATAGGCGAAAAATACCTAATTGGAATTGCAAAAATAATAATGAAGATGTATTAACTAAGTTCAAAAGAGGATATTTTGTAGAATGGAGATTAGGTGATAGTCATAAGATTAGATATCTAAATGAATTTGATTATTTTATTGATACAAACATCGAAAATAATCCCAAATTAATTTCATCCGAAGATTATTTTGAAGCGTTAAATAAAGTTGTAACAAGACCTTTTAGCCTTGTCCCATATTTCGATGAAGGTGTATGGGGAGGACAATGGATGAAAAATGTTTGCGATTTGGATAAAAATGTTTCTAACTATGCATGGTGTTTTAATTGTGTGCCTGAAGAAAACAGCATTATGTATGATTATAATGGAATAAGCGTAGAAATGCCTTCGATAGATATAGTATTGATAAAAGGTCGAGAACTACTAGGAGAGAAAGTTCAGAAACAATTTGGAAATGAATTTCCTATAAGATTTGACTTCTTAGATACTATAGAAGGAGGCAATCTTTCCTTACAAGTGCATCCAACAAAAGAATACATAAAAAAAACTTTTAATATGGATTATACTCAAGAAGAGAGCTATTATATATTAGATGCATTAGAAGACTCTTCGGTATATCTTGGATTAAGGGAAGGGATTGATAAAGAAGCGTTTATTGATAGTCTTAATAATGCTCAAGAAACAGGGAATATGAATGTAGAAAAATATATAAATAAATTCCCTTCAAAAAAGCATGATCATTTCTTAATTCCTCCCGGTACAATTCACTGTTCAGGAACAAATACAATGGTGCTTGAGATTAGCTCTACTCCATATATATTTACATTTAAGTTATGGGATTGGGGCAGATTGGGACTTGACGGTAAGCCTAGACCTATTAATATTTATCACGGAGCGAATGTAATTGATTATAGCAGAGATACGAAATGGGTTAAGAGTAATCTTATAAACAGAATAACTGTTGTTGCGAAGACAGATTCTTATATAGAAGAAAAAACCGGATTACACGAATATGAGTTTATTGAAACTAGGCGACATACTTTTATAGGAGAAGTTCTACATAAATCAACAGGCGGAGTAAATGTTCTTAATTTGGTGGGTGGAAGTGAAGCAGAAATTGTATCTATAAATGGCGGTTTTGAGCCATTTATTGTACATTACGCAGAGACATTTATTGTTCCTGCTGCGGTTGGAGATTATATAATTAGAGCAACAGAAAAAAGCAAAAATGAAACATTAATAACAATAAAGGCGTATGTGAGGGAATAATTATGATTCTTACAATAGATATTGGTGGAACAAATACTAAATTTGCCGTTTTTGATAAAGAGCATATCGTTACGAGAGGAAGTTGGAAAACTATTTCCAACAAGGCGCTTATCATAGACAAGATATTAGGTATTTCTTCTGAAAACTATAGTGCTTTATGCATATCTACAGGCGGTTTTTGGGAAGAGGGCAAATGCGTAGGTTATGAGACGTTAGAATTAACAGCTGATGGTACTTTTATTGAAGAATTATCCATGCGTCTTAAATGCGATGTTTTCATAGATAACGATGCTCATTGTGCTTTATATTCAGAGATTAAAGAAGGAGCACTTAAAGGATATAATAATGGCGCTATAATTCTGTTAGGTTCATCTATTGGTTGTGCTGTAATGATTAATGGCAAACCATATAGAGGCTCAACAGGTCAAGCCGGACAATTGTTTCTTATGCCTGAATTCTATGACGGTTCTATATATCTATATGATAAGTTTGCTAATACACTTAAGCTAACTGAAGAGTATGGTGGAATAAATATGAAAGGAAATATGTTTAAGGTAATAGAAAATTCTATAAAAGGGGATGAAATAGCATCTATTCTTGTAAATAGATATATCAAAACTGTTGCATTAAAGTGCTGGTATATTTATTTGATGTATGATGTTCGTGTTATTGCTATAGGCGGCGGGATAGCAGAAAGTGATTTTATTTTTGATGGTGTTATTGCTGAAGTCAATAAGCTCTTCGTAAACGATAAAACAAATAGACAACCAAATATTGTAAGAACTCTACTGGGAAAAGATTGTATATTAACAGGTGCTTTTCTTATGAGCAAGGAGACAAAATGAAAAAATTAAAGAGAGAATGGAAAATAAAACTAATACACCATACACATCTTGATATAGGTTATACCCATACGCAAGATGAGGTTATGAAAATACAATTTAGTTATCTTGAAAAAGCTTTTAATCTTATAAAAGCTTCTGAAGATAAGATTTCAGAAAACAGATTTAGATGGAACCCTGAAATATTATGGGCACTTGATGTATGGCTTGATAAAGCAAGCGAAGAACAGTTAAAAATTTTTATAGATTATGTCCAAAAAGGATACATAGGTTTAGATGGCTTATATAATAATTTATTAACCGGACTTTGCCGTCCCGAAGAATTAGATAAAAGTTTCGAAATAAAAAGAAAAATAGAAAAAATAACCAATACAACAATAGATTCTGCCATGATAACTGATATTCCCGGATGGAATTGGGGGCTTGCAACTGTTCTTGTTGAGAACAACATCAAATATCTATCGTGCGGAACAAATAATGGTGATAGGATTGGTTATATCAAAAAAATATGGTCTGACAAGCCTTTTTATTGGTTGTCTCCTTCTGGAAAAGAAAAAGTACTAGTTATTGTTCACGGCAAGGGCTATTCATGGTTTCATACGGGGCCTTTTGGGAAAAACAAAGATTTATCTAGGAAACTTAATCCAAATAGAATATCAAATTATTTGCATAAACTTGAAAGAGATAATTATCCTTATAATACAATACTAATAAGATACAACATTGGCGCCGACAACGGACCTCCTGATGATAAACTTTCGGACATTGTAGATAGTTGGAACAAAAATTATGAAAATATGAAAATCTCAATATGCACTAATTCTCAAGCTATGTCAGAATTTGAAAAGGAATATGGATTCCTTCTGCCATCCTATAAAGGCGATTTGACTCCATATTGGGAAGATGGAGCAGCTTCGACTGCTAAAGAGACAGCAATTGCAAGGGAATCTGGGGAACGCCTTACCCAAGCAACAACACTGTCTACAATTCTTAAATCTCCTTTGGATGAAAAATATTATAATCATGCTCTAAAGAACTTATTGCTCTATAATGAACATACTTGGGGTGCATATAACTCAATTACTAAACCTGATAATTATTTTGCTATGACTCAGTGGGAATGGAAAAGACAGCGTGCCTTAAATGCTTCGGAAAGCAGTATTTCTATGCTTGAATCATTATGTGAAGGAAAACTGCTTTATCCCAATAGTCTAACAAGCAAGTTGGAAAAAGAAAGGGAAAAATATATTGGTGAAAAAATTACTGTCTACAACACACATAGCTGGAAGGTAAGTCAAATAGTTAGTATAAAGACAGAACATAATGCTGTATGTGATGATAAAGATAATGAGATTATTTCTCAAAAATTAAGCGATGGGAGTCTAGCATTCAGGGTTAAAGACATTGCATTATTTGCTAGTAGAAATTATATCTTAAAAACAAAAGAGACTGTAAATACTGAAGGTTTTCTAAAAGAAAATTTAATTATTGACAATGGTTATATAAATATTATAATATCCCCAGAAAATGGATACATTACAAATATTAAATATAATAATAATGAATTTATTGGTACAAAAAAGAATTACGATTTCAATTCCTATGTTTTTGCAAAAGGAAAATGGGGAGAGAAAATTATAAATAAATATGAAAAACCTAGTATAAGTGTTATTGATAATGGACCAGTACTTACTAGAATCCAAATCTGCCGAAAAGGATACAGAACAAAATCTTTAATAACAGATATTTCTATTGTCCAAAACGAAAGCAATATATATGTAAGCAATTATGTGGACCGTCCAATTAGCAGAAAAAAAGAAGGCATTCATTTCAGTTTCCCATTTAATATTACAGACGGCAGAGTAAAATATGATACCATATATGGTTCTGCAGAATTAAATACTGAACAATTGGAAGGCTCCAATAAAAACTTTATTTGTGCCACTCGTTGGTTAGATGTATCTAATAATGATATAGGTATTTCTTGTGCGCTGATAGATGCACCTTTATTTAAGGTTGGAAAACTGGTTCATGATCCAAT
>CAZKXV010000137.1:0-4484 GCA_964556835.1 uncultured Clostridia bacterium | reverse complement strand
AACATTTACTATCGTAAATATTTATAAAAATTAGTATTATAATAAAAAAAAATAAACAAAATCGGCATAAATTATGCCGATGAAGTAAGTTATATGTTCACATCTCTTATAATGAGTTACATTTTTTCGGGGGCTGAAATTCCTAATAAGTCAAGTGCGTTTTTCAAGGTGGTACGAACTGCAAGAGTTATCTTCAACCTTGCACCTCTTATCCCGCTATCGCTGTCAGAGACCCTATGTTCGAAATAGAATTTATTATATAGTTTCGCTAAATTTACGGCAAATCTAGCTATATATGAAGGTTCGTTCCTTTCTGCTGCACTTTCAATAATCTCTGGAAATTTCGCTATTAGTCTAGCTATCTCATGACTCTCCTGATTGTTAATTCCCTCAATATTGAAGTCTTTCGAAGCTTCTACTTTCTCTAAGACGCTTGAACATCTAGCATAAGTATACTGTATATAGGGTGCAGTTTCTCCCTCAAAACTTAAGACCTTATCATAACTGAAGGTGATATCCTTAATTCTACTATTATATAGTGAAGTAAAGATAACCGCACCAACACCTATTTGTTCTGCCACTTTCGCTTTGTCCTCTAAGTCAGGGTTCTTTTCTTCAATTATATTATATGCTTTCTCAACTGCTTTATCTAGAACTTCTTCAAGAAATAATATTTTGCCCTTTCTAGTAGAAAGAGTGCCATCAACTAAAGATACCATACCAAAAGCCACATGCTCCAAATCTTTATACCAAGGGCAACCCATTAATCTTACCACTTCGAAAAACTGATTGAAATGCAAATTCTGTTGATAAGCCACAACATACAAACATTTATAGAAGTCATACTCTGTTTTCCTATAGAATGCTGCTGCAAGGTCACGGGTTGCATACAGAGTTGCACCATCGGCTTTTACTAATAGACAAGGTGGCATATTCTCTAATTCAACAATCTTCGCACCTTCTGATGTAACAATTAGCTTCTTTTCCTCTAGCATATCAAGTATAGGTTGCATCTTGTCATTATAGAAACTTTCGCCTGCATAACTATCGAATTTTACACCCAATCTGTCATATACTTTAGATACTTCAGTTAATGTAACTTTCTTGAATAATTCAAATAGCTCAAGTGCATAGGCATCGCCATCTTCGATTTTCTTAAACCAAGCTCTTCCCTCTTCGTTCAAGGATTCATCTTCTTCGGCAAGCTTATGGAACTTCACATATAACTTCAATAATGACCTAATACCATTCTTTTCTACATCTCTACGGTCGCCCCATTTCTTGAAAGCAACTATTAATTTACCGAACTGCGTACCCCAATCTCCTAGATGATTGATACCTATAACTTGATACCCCAATTTCAAGTATATTCGGTACAACGATGAGCCAATAACTGTTGTAGACAAATGCCCTATATGGAAAGGCTTTGCAATATTAATAGATGAATAATCTATACATATAGTCTTGCCTTCACCTAATTTTGATGAGCCAAAGTTTTCACATTCTGCTATAACTTTATCTATTGTATTCAATAGAAATGCGGTCTTGTCTATAAAAAAATTCAAGTATCCATTTATTGCTTGAACTTCGGACAACCCCTCAGGCAAAATTATTGAGCTTGCAAGTTCCTGAGCTATAACTACAGGTGATTTGCGTAACACTTTAGAAAACTTAAAGCATGGCATAGAATAATCGCCTTTACAGGTGTCGTTAGGTTCTCCGATACTAGCTTTGATATCACTATTATCTATTCCCTCTATAATAATACAATCAGCAATTAAATTCTTATAATCCATATGTCTCCTTTATCCTAAACTAAAATAAATGCCAATACAGCTAGAAGAATAACATATATAGCAAATGGTATTAGTGATTTCTTTGCAAAAATCTTGAGCATTACACGAACTGCGAAATATCCACTTATAAATGATGCTAGCATACCAAAAGCTATCGCAAGTGCGCTCCAACTGGCAGAAGTGGCTTCGTATTTGAGTATTTCAAATATTGCACCACCTAGAATAACTGGCATTCCTATTATAAATGAATACTCTGCGGCTTTGTTGCCTTCGATATTTTTGCCTCTTAAGAAACCAATAGTCATACCGCTTCGGCTTATACCCGGCAGCACAGCTATGCCTTGCATTATTCCAACAAGCAATGCATTTTGTCTTGTGACTTCTAAAGTATTTTCTTTGTCTTTATCTTTGAGTTTCTCTGTCAGAATTAGAACTACAGCAGTAACCAAGAAACCGGCTCCTAATAGTGAACCAAATAGCATATCTTCAAAAAATAATTCCACTATTAGTGCAATTGCAAATGTTGGTATTGAAGATAATACAACCTTAAATACCATTTCCTTATCCGCAAGATATGACCATAATGGTTTCCATAGTGCAACTATCGCTGCAGCAAGTGTTCCTATATGTAATAGAATATTAAAGAAAACTGATGGTTCACCTACGCCCATTAACTGCAAAAAAACCAAATGCCCACTTGAAGAAACTGGTAGGAATTCGGTTAATCCTTGTACTATACCTAATAAAATTGCTTGAAGTATTTCTATAAATTCAGTCATTTAAAAATGCTCCTAATCATTTATTGATAAGAGTGGTATAAATCCTTTGCAACTCATCGCTACTCTTATAATCAATAACTATTTTTCCTTGACTGTCCGAGCCAGTAATTCTGACCCTTGCACTAAGCACATTTGATATATCAGTTATAATGTTAGAAATAACTTTCGATTGAGCGATAACATTTGTGGCTTTGGGGGATTTACTTGTGTACAACTCGGATATAATCTGTTCAAGTTGTCTAACTGTCAAACCCTTTTCTGCTATTTCTTTTGATAGACGAATTATAACATCTGCATTTTTCACTGCTACCAAACACTTTGCGTGACCTACAGTTATCTTACCAATAATTAATAGTTCTTTCACACTTTCTGGCAATTTTAGTAGCCTTAATGAATTTGCAATTGCAGGTCTTGACTTTCCTAATCTTTGGGCAACTTGCTCTTGAGTTAAATTGAATTGCCTGATAAGCGTATCAATACCGTTCGCTTCTTCAATGGCATTCAAATCCTCACGTTGCAAATTCTCAATTACCATAATTTCTTGAATTTGTTGGTCATCGACTTCAGTAATTATAACTGGTATTGAGTCAATTTTCGCCAATCTTGAAGCACGATATCTTCTCTCTCCCGCTACTATCATATATCTGTCATCTCTTCTAGTGACGATAATTGGTTGAATAACGCCATGTGCTACTATCGATTCAGCTAGTTCGCTAAGAGCTTTGTTATCAAATGCTTTTCTTGGCTGGTCTGGATTGGTGTCAATTAATGATAAATCAATTTCTTCTGTTTTACCATGACCCTCCAAATTTATATCATAATCGGAAATTAATGCCCCTAAGCCTTTTCCTAATCTATCATTTCTAACCATATTTTACTCCTAATATACCATTCCCCTATTTGCTTTAAGAAACTCTTTCGCCAATGCCATATAAGCTTTTGCCCCTGCACTCTTACTATCATACTCGTGGATTGACATACCGTGACTGGGTGCTTCTGCTAATCTAACATTTCTTGGGATTACAGTTTTGTAAGTCTTACTCTTGAAATTCTTTCTAACTTCTTCTTCTACTTGTGTACTCAAATTGCTTCTTGTATCAAACATTGTAAGAAGTACACCCTCGATAGTCAAGCCCTTATTTAGAAAATTCCTGATTACCTTGATAGTCTTAAGAAGTTGCGCTAATCCCTCTAGAGCATAGAACTCACATTGAATAGGCACAATAACACTATTGCTTGCAACAAGTGCATTGACTGTTATTATACCTAATGATGGTGGACAATCTAAGAAAATGTAATCATAACGGTCTTTGATTTTCTTAAGTTCATTAACTAGAACTTTTTCTTTGTTTTTGTCAAGTAACGCAAGTTCCGCTTCCGCACCTTCTAGACCTCTGCTTGATGGCAAAATATAAAGATTATGAATATTCGTTTCAGCGATAACATCGTGATCAGTTATTTCAACTTGATTACTCATTACACTGTAAATGCTAAATTTCCTCCATTTGTCAATGCCTAGACCGCTAGTAGAATTACCTTGTGGATCTAAATCAACAAGTAGCACTTTTTTACCTAGTGCAGAAATTCCGGCAGCAAGATTAAGGCAAGTCGTTGTCTTGCCTACACCGCCTTTTTGATTACTAACTGATATAATTTTTCCCATTTTATCTCCTCTAAAAATTATTGTCGAGTTTCCACATTATAACACCGATTAATACTCAAAAGCAAATATTAGTGCTACTTATGCTTAAATAATTGCATTCTTTCGTGGCAAATTCTGCTCCCTTGGATAATTTCTAGGGGTTTTACCAATTTTCTTAATTAGTATTAATGCTCTTTCAATGTCCTTATCGAAATCTGGCCTTACTATTTCAGTAACTTCTGCCTTAAGTTCTGAAAATGCTTTCTT
>CAZKXV010000136.1:0-4491 GCA_964556835.1 uncultured Clostridia bacterium | reverse complement strand
TGCAATTTCTTGATTTTGTCTACGTGAATTTAAAATTCTGATTATCCCAAAAAGTAATATTTTTGATATGATAACAGCTTGGACATATAATGCTATATTGTTTATCGTAGCTTCTACTGTAACATGATTCATAGCAGAGAGAAGTAAGACAGTTAATACCTCAAGTAACATTATAATCATGAGAATAACCAATATATTCTTAATTCTTGTAATAAACTTAGTCTTATATACAAAGGTTATAATAAAAAGTAATGTTGCAGTAATTATAGTATATATTATTGAAATTTCAATTACATTAACTAAATAAGCAGAAATAAGACAATATGTTAAAGTTATAATTATCCTAATATATTTATTCTGTACTCTTAATTCTGAAGACTTATTAAAAAATTGCAATAGTATTAATAACTGTAGAAAAGAGGATACGCAATCTACGAAATATTTGAAAAATATCATATACAACTACCAGATATATAATTTAGGAAAGCCTTTTTTACTATATGAATGTATTTTTTACTTATAGGTATTGATTTGCCATTTAGCATTATAAGATTATATGCTTTTATACTAGCAATTTTTTTTATATTTACAAGAAAACTATTATGTGTTCTAACAAATCCGAATTCATTTAATTTTGAGTATAATGAAGGTATATTTTCTGAACATATATATTCTATATTACCTGTATATATATTAGAGTTTCTATTAATATTTTCAATATATTCTATATCACTAATTTCTACAAAATAGTTTTCTTTGTTCCATGTAAGAGTTAATTTCTGCCTTCTATTAGAAAATTCTTGCATAGCTCTTTCGAATTCAGATAAAAATAATTCTTCATCAATTGGCTTAGTTATATATTGAAATGGTTGTTGTTGCATTGCGTTAGAAATATATGAAGTATGGCTTGATATAAAGAAGATTATAGAATGCTTGTTTTCCTTTCTAATCCTACTAGCTAATTGAACCCCATTTTCTCCAGTCATTACTATGTCAAGAAAGATAATATCATAGTCTTGATAAGTTTCGAAAGGAACAGCTTCACAAGACGAATATGTATCAATTATCGAATCTTCTCTGATTGAGCAAATCAGTTTTCTAATTTGATTTTGGTATACAATTTGGTCATCTACTATCAATATTTTCATATTTTTTCCTTATTCATATTTTTACTTTTAGCGATATCTAATATTTATAAGATAAAAATAAACAGGGCTGGAAAACCTTTCTCCTTCCCTAAATTATTCCAAATTCACTCACCCTCTATTTAATTACTAATATTTTAACAGATATTATAAATTAATGCAAGTAGTATATTGTTTTTCTGTTAAATAAAATCAACCTCAGTAAGTATTACTGAGGTTGAAAAAAATCTATACTAAGCGTTCTTTCCAAATCTATTCGCAATATGCAAACGACGGAAACGTTTCTTGATTACAGAAGCCAATATACTTACTACTACCGCAATTCCAAGGTAAACACTTGCACTTATTATAGAATTACCTAGCATATAAGAGTATGCAAAATACATTAAAAATACTGGTATTGAACAAGAAAAACCTATTACTATAAGAAGAACAAAAAAGCGATATAAAATGCGTTTTTTGGGTTTTACATATTTTGTAGCTTTAAGTTCTTTTTCATTTTCTTCTAATAATTCGCCAATATCTTCATCAAAATTCAGACCGGTAAAAGCCTCTTGTTCTTTTAGATTGTCTTGATTTGAATTAAAGAGGCCTTCTAAAATATCTAAATCTTTCGCCGCACGCTGTTCATCAGCAGTCGCTTTAGGAGCAGAATTCGTCGAAATAGAATTCGTTGGGGTAGAGCTTAGCTTCCTTGCTATTTCATCAGGAGTACCTAATTCGATTATAGTTTCTATATCTGTCTTTCCCGATTCAATGGTATCATCGTAAAGAGAAATGTAGTCGCCTAGAACACGCTCTCGATTAGGAACTTGCTCACGTTCTAATGCTTCTTTTAGCTCTTTCATAAAATCACGTCTTTGAGTAGTCATAATTACCCTCCTTAATTATCGATACTATTGCTTCTGCCATAATCGCTTTTCCTTCCCCAATAACACCCATTTTTTCAGTAGTTGTTGCGGTAATATTAACTTTATTGGCTATGATATCCAAGGTGCGTGCAATATTTTCTTGCATTTTCGGTATATATTCTGAAAGCTTTGGCTTTTCAGCTATAATCACTATAGAAATATTATTGACTATAAATGATTTTTTGTCAAGTAGTTTTTTCGTAATTGCTAATAATTCCATACTAGAGATGTCCTTATAAGCACTTTCGGAGTCAGGAAACTGTGTTCCAATGTCCCTTTCTCCCATTGCACTAAGAAGTGCATCCATTAGCGCATGAACAGCAACATCGGCGTCGCTATGCCCTAGTAGTCCTAATGCGTAGGGTATTTCTAATCCGCCAAGTATAAGCTTTCTTCCTTCTACCAGCTTGTGCGTGTCATTGCCAATACCTACAGCATAACCTAAAGGAATAAATGAGTGCAAATCTTCTATAGTAGTAATCTTATAATTAGATTTATTGCCGATAACAACTTCTACGCTTCTGCCTGTAGTTGAAGTGTATAAGCTTGAGTCATCAGTATAAATATTAGAATTTCTATTTGCATAGGCAAGTCTTAATTCTTCACTGATAAAAGCTTGAGGTGTCTGAACTTGCATATATTCGGTTCTATCTACATTGCTAAGGATTTTGCCGCCATAAGCCTTGATTAGGCTGTCCTCAACTGGTATGGCAGTGATAACTGCTCCGGATTCAATAACTTTCGTAATAACTTTATCTATTAGTTCAAGACTGACAAAAGGTCTTGCACCATCGTGGATCAAAGTATAATCATAATCTTTTGTGTAGGGTAGAGCATTGGCAATAGAATCCGTTCTTGTATTTCCTCCTTGTATCACTAGTATGTTTTTATTAGTATTTATATTACTGGTGATTTTTCTAATCTTATCAATATCATTTTCACTTGCAATCACAATAATACTATCAATTTTTTCTGACTTAAGAAACTGTAATAGAGTAAGTTCTATAACAGTAATTTTGCCTGTATTATAGAGGATTTTATTATATTCAAGTCCAGTTCGCTGACCGCTTCCTGCACATGGTATAATTGCAACTGTTTTCATTCTTCACCTATTATTTCATATAAAGCTGATGCCTGTTCTTTAGATACACTTTCTTTGAGAGCTAACACTTTGATTATTAGTTTCTTGTTGCCATAATTAATTGAAACTATATCATCAATCTTAAGCGTTGTTCCTGCTTTCGCTACTTTGTTGTTAATATGAACTCGACCTCCAGAGCAAGCGTCATTAGCTACGGTTCTACGCTTGATTAGCCTACTTATTTTCAAGAATTTGTCCAGTCTCATTATATAATTTTCTCCAATATTTCTTCAACTCCATCAAGCAATTTTGAATAGTTCGGATAATTAGTTGAATTTGGTTTTCTTACTAGTATGGCATTTGTGAAACCATTATCAAGAGAGCCTTTAATATCTGCTTCAATATTATCTCCAATCATAATGTTCATGTCTTCAGCTGAAGCTATATTCAACGCTATTCTATAAATCTCAGGGTTTGGTTTTTCATAGCCTATTTCCGATGAAATAAACATCTTGGTGAAATATTGGGCTATGCCTAGTTGTGTTATTATTTGTCTGGCTTCAGGCACATGATTACTCAAAATGTATAGATTATAGCCTTTTGCTTCAAGACTCTTAAGAAGTGAAATTGTATGAGGAAATAGACCCCAATACCTTAGGTCTATATATTTTGTTCTGAATTTGCTACTTACTCTTTGTGCGACTTCAAGGTTAGTTATAGAGAGTAAGCCTTCGATGATAAAATCTTCTGTGTTCTCCCACCAATCTTTGCCCTGAAGAAATTCTTCGTGTGTTAATTGAGGGAAATTCCAAGGATAGCCTCTGCCATCAGTGAAACAACGTATTTCTTCATAATCAGAAATTATCCCTTCTGCTAGAAGAAGTTCTCGTACGGTGTCTCGCCACATCATAATTCTATATCCCAATGTCATATCGAAATCAAAGAATATATTAATTTTTCTATTGTTTTTTGCATTCATAGTATTAGATATAATATAACACAAAATGAATAATTTGTAAATAGCAAAAAGGAATTAGGTATTGTTATTAATGTTAGTAATCCTTATACCTTCCCATATAAGTGTAGCCTGTATGTTATGAGAGATTAATGATACTAAGGCATAAACCTTGCGAATTTCATCGCAGGTCATTCCCTCTGTTAAAAAGTCAGCTATAGCTACAGCAAGATATTTTAAGCTCGCATCATTGCATGTTCTTTTATCATACATATTCATTGTATGATAGTTTTCTTTAATTTTGCTATATATATTTTTTATTATTGATTAAGTAATAATATATCAATGGAATAAAAAAAAATATTTGTAATATAGCTTCTATTATGATACAATATATTT
>CAZKXV010000135.1:0-4500 GCA_964556835.1 uncultured Clostridia bacterium | reverse complement strand
TCGCATAATCACGTAAAATATTGCAATTATATTCAGAGGTGGTTATAGTATGTTTTATTTCCTTTCCATATAGGTACACAATCAACATATACAATATTGAGCCTAAGAAATAGATTGACAGCCACAAATACTCAAATAACAATATAGAAAGCAAGCTCATTACCAGCATAGAGGGCATAATTATACCAAGATAAGCATGATATTTTGAACTGCCTTGCGATGAACTGAAAGTTTTCCAACTTAGAAGATTCTTTTTTGAAATTATTAGTCTATACAGCGTAATAACAAATAGCATTAGTCCATTGACAGCATTGAAAGGTATCATTAATAATCTATACGTTGCTTTTTTAATCACAGTGTAGCAGTTAAGCAATACATAACGCAGTCGAATATTGTTATTTATCCCTTTTAACGCACTTAGCAATTCTAAAACAGTTGAAGAAAACAGTGTTAGGACTGTCGCTATTATTAGAAAAGAATTACCCGTTATAAATGATAGGATTATCAAAGCAAACTGAAAAGCCTGAAGCAAATTACCAATTCCATTAGAGAATATTATATATTTATAAATGGGCTTGACAACCTTGTCCTTAAATAAATATGGTAATAATTGGAAATCTCCCCTAATCCACCTTGACTTTCTTTCTATATCAGACTGAATACTTGTAGGCGCATCTTCATAAACATTTTCAGACATCGAACCCGTTGAAAGCACTGCACCTTCTATAATATCATGACTTAGAATTCTGTTGTTTGGGAAAAAATCTTTCAGTTTATTGTGCATATCCTCAACTCGAACAATTCCCTTTCCGCAGAAAATACAACGGTCACTTAGATTAAAAATAAAATCGTTGTTCTTGCCATAATCGGGTATACCGCATTCCGAGATATATCTTTTTGAATAGTGAGTTCTAATACTATGCATATTAGTTGCAGAGCCAAATGCCAGCAAATCATACTTTCTATTTAACGGATGTAGTATAGAATTAATGACTTTAAGTATAGAATTAGGCAATAATTCATTATCCGCATCCAACATAATCATATACTTAGCATCCGAAACAGGTCTTGCCATATACAAATAACAGCTTTCATCTCCAGTCATAAGCGTATTTAAGAAGTCTTGTAATGCACCACGTTTACGTTCTCTTCCGTGATAAAGACTACCGTTTTTTACTCGTTTTCGGATTAGTATATTTATTCTTTTGTCAGTTACTTTAGCAAATTCTTCTCTAAGCTGCTTGATAATAGATATATCATCACTAACCTTTTCACTTCGTGATGGTAATAAATCAGCGAGTAGTACATAAGAAACATTCTCATCAAGGCAATTCCTTGATAAGACTTGAATATGTTCTATAGCTTTCTTTACAGAGTTTTTTGTAAGCAATTCGGATACAACTACAGTACTACTAGCATCATTAGGAATTTTCTCATAGCTCATTTTGGGCATAAATCTTCTTTGCGGTCTAAAGGCGTATGAATATACGAACTCTATCGGTTTAATCATCGACAGAGCAACCAATATTCCTATTCCAATTCTTGCCCATATACTATAAGTTAAGATAAGACTAAATAGTATCCCAAATAATATAGAGAAAAATGTTATTACAAAAATGTATCTACTACTATTATCTCTTAAAGGCTTGCAAATTTCTATATTCTTACCTTTCGAAATATATTTCTTCAAATATCTATGTCTACTAAATATATACTCACCGAAATGCACCCCATTGCTATTACCTAGAGAAATTAATGTTTCTGCAACTACCCTTTCGCTTGTATTTAATTTGTTAGCAAGCATATTTATGTTATCCAAGTACACATTAATGCTGTCAACATCCATATTCTTATAATTCTCATCTACTAATAGCAAACTATTAATTGTAGATAGCTCAAGAATAATTTTGTCATCTAGTATATCATCAAGATTTCTTATAGAAGTGATAATTGAATCAACTCCTACTGAATTATCAATAAGTGCAGTAATAAAAGATTCTTCAATTGTCTTAATATCGATATTCGACCTATTAAGAATTTTGATATTTTGTGGAATCCCCCACTTCTTAATATAGTAATACATATAACTATCTGACATATAATTATTTTGGTTTACTGTAGGCGACATCTCTGCAGATAAACGCATTAGATAGTAATGATTACTCCTTTTCGCAAATAAAGATAAATCCTTAAAAAGTATATATGTTAAAGCGTTTTTAAGATAAGTCAATTCTTTATAATCAAGAGGAGTATTTTGATTGAATCTTGAAACAACTAATTTTATCTTCTCTTTAGAAAGTTTTCTCGCTGATGAATTCACAATAAAATGTGCAAGAGATACAATTCTAGGATTTAGATTTTTATGTGGAAGTGTTGAGAACCCTTTATAATAAGATTTATTCATCATTTTTCTAAGCAAATGAAAATTTTCAAAAATTAGTTTTTCGAACTCATATATGTCCTTACTATTTCGTACTCTATTAGCTATTTCACCATAAGACTTTTCTAGCCTGTTTTTTGTACCTCTGATTGATATACCTGCTCCATATGGCAATGGATTACGCATTGACAAGGAAAAATTCCGAACATTCGATAAAATGTCGCTATCTGACATATCTACAATAATATCATGGTGCTTTTTCGGAAGCAATCTTATAATTACTACAATAATTAAAATAACAATTGGTATGAGTATAGTCATAATTACCCTTAATATAGATTTTGGTAATACAATTATTGCCAAATCTTATATATATAAACAGGAAATTATTAGGTTGCTTTTATGACAATATTATGCTATACTAGCACTTGAGTTAACCAGATGTTCGCATTAGTAATAATGAGGAAAGTCCGAGCATCACAGGGCAAGGTGCCGGCTAATTACCGGTGGAGGCGACTTTAAGGAAAGTGCAACAGAAATAGACCGCATACTAATAGTATGTAAGGATGGAAAGGCGAGGTAAGAGCTCACCAGCTCCTTGGCGACAAGGAAGGCTATGTAAACCCCACTTGATGCAAGATAGGATACTAAGAAAAGTGACCCGCTATGGTATCCGAGAATCGCTTGAGCATATTGGCAACAATATGCCTAGATAGATGAACATCTAATACAGAACTCGGCTTATAGGTTAATCTCACAATTTGAAGAAAGGCATCGTAACTGATGCCTTTTTTTTCAATTTATCTGCTAGCTAATCGCTGAAAGCTCCTATCTTATTTATTTTTCTTGTATATCACAAATCTAAATTATTGGAAACTATGTAGTTCTTAAGCTTGCTAATTGCTTTCTTTTCTATCCTTGATATATATGAGCGTGAAATATTGAATTTCTCTGCAACTTCACGTTGAGCGGAAGGAGTGCCATTAAGCAGTCCATATCTCATAATAATTATCTTACACTCCCTTTTATCTAATACAGTTTGAAGCATTCTAAGAATTTTTTCTTTCAATATATTCTTGTCAATTTGTTCTATCATTTCATCATCTTCAACTGAAAGTAGTTCCATTAAGGTTATTTCATTGCCTTCTTTATCTTTCCCTACAGGCTCTTGCAAAGACATAGTACTTATATATTTTTTGTTCGCTCTAAGAGTCATTAACATTTCATTCTCTATACATCGTGCTGCATATGTAGAAAGCCTTGTACCTTTTCCCTTCTTAAATGTCCTGATTGCCTTAATTAATCCTATTGAACCTACTGACAGTAATTCATCTGCATCAGGATAGTTTGAATACTTCTTAGCAATATGAGCAACCAATCTCATATTTCTTTCAACAAGGGTATCACACGCCTCCTTATTACCCTCTTGTGCAAGTTCAAGATATTTGGATTCCTCTTCTGGTGTAAGCGGATGAGAAAATGAATTTTTGCTATCAACATATGATGCAAGAAACATAATCCCTTTAATCAACGCATAGAAACCTTCTACAACCATAACTGACCTCCATAGGTTACAAATATATGCGTAATAATCTATATATTGCCTGTACTTCCTAAAATATGGATAAGTTAGTTGAATATAAGTACATGCTATTTAATTGTATACTAGTTTCCGATAATTAATTGATTATGAAAACACTAAACCTAATCATTAGATTAGTTCATAGAAAAACAACCCCTATTTAGAGGTTGTTCTAGAAAAAGAATTTATTTCTATTTAAGCCAAGATAATGCTAACTTTGCGGCTCTTGAAGCATCATCAGTATAACCATCAGCACCTATCTTATCAGCATAGTCTTGAGTTACGGGAGCGCCTCCAATCATAACCTTAACACTACTTCGAATTCCAGCTTGCTCAAATTTGTTTATAACATCAGCTAGCATAGGCATAGTAGTTGTCAACAGCGATGACAGACAAACTATTCTAATATCATTTTCTTGTACAGCTTTCACAAATCTCATTGAATCGACATTAGCACCCAAGTCCAATACTTCTATACCTGAACCCTCTAACATAATCTTAACTAAGTTCTTGCCAATATCATGGCTATCGCCTTTCA
>CAZKXV010000134.1:0-4504 GCA_964556835.1 uncultured Clostridia bacterium | reverse complement strand
CTATCACAGGAGGCTTTTTATTTATAGTGTCCGTTTTTATGGGTTCAGTTCATTTCATATGGGTTGTTTTTTATATGCTATTAATAGACTTTTTTAATGTAAAGTGCTATAATCTTTTTTGGGAATTGATTACTAAATTCATAAGGAGATAATAATGATTAGAATTAAAAACTTCAGTAAGAAATACCTTAATACAGATATTTTCGCTGTTGATAATCTATCTATAGACATCAAAGAAGGCGAATTATTTGGTTTTTTAGGACTGAACGGGGCGGGAAAATCTACAACAATTAAGTGTATTACTGGTATTTATCCATTCGATAGTGGAGAGATTACAATTTGTGGCTATGACATTACGAAAGATGCAATAAATGCGAAAATGAATATTGGGTATGTACCTGACAACCATTCAGTTTATGAGAAACTAACTGGCAGAGAATATGTCAATTATATTGCAGACTTATACAAAGTACCACTTGCCGAAAGAGAATCAAGATTCATTAAATACACCAAAATGCTCAGGATGTCACACGCTGTGGATACTCAAATTAAAGGTTATTCACACGGAATGAAACAGAAAATTTGTGTCATCGCTGCTCTTATACACGATCCAAAGGTATGGATATTAGATGAACCTTTAATGGGACTTGACCCTCAGTCTATTTTCTTAACTATTGAACAAATGAAAGAACATTGCAAGAATGGTAATACTGTTTTCTTTAGCTCCCATAATATAGATCTAGTTGCAAAAATATGTGATAGAGTTGCAATTATTAATAATGGTAAGCTTTGTGAAATTATCGATTTGAAAGATAAAAAGAAGAAAGAAAACCTTGAAAAGATTTTCATGGATTACACCATGAGCGAAATGGAAGTATAGCATTATGAATAGCTTATATGGTTTGATAAAATTGGAGTTAAAATCGAAAATTGGAACTCCTCAGAAATCAACAAAAGCAATTATAAATTTTATATTTGGTCTAATATTTGGAGCCTTAATTTATGCTATATATATTTATGGATTAAGAGCTACTCTCTTAAGTTTCTTTATATATGACCAAGAATTCTTATTTCTTGTATTCTTTATAGCAGTTTTATATATGGTTCTATTTTTTGTTAGTCTAACCACCATAGGAAAATCTCTTTTCTTATCAAGTGACAATGAACTTCTTATGCGATTCCCTGTCAAAGGCAAGGAAGTATTTCTCTCTAAAATGTTAGTAGTATTATTAACTCAATCAATTATCACTATCTTTCTTAGTCTACCTGCTTTCATTATGTATGGGATAATCACTGCACAAGGTATCTGGTATTTTTGCTCTATCCCACTTGTTACATTACTCTGCATAATTATGCCTTTTATTTTTAGTAATCTACTAGCTATACCTTTCGCAAGAGTACAAGCTTATATTAGAGATAAGTTCTTAATACTACTTATTATATATGTTGTTGTAATTGCAGGAGGTTTTGCCCTTTATATGACTTTATTTGAGGGAGTAATGAAATTCCTCAATGAAGAACAACTGAACTTCTTTAGTGGTAGAATTCTAGTATTATTAGAAAATATTGCAAAAATACTTATTCCTGTAAAGCAACTTGCTAACTTAATGATTGGAGAGAAATTATTTAGTTCTATTTGTATAATAGTATGTTATCTTGCCCTTTTCATATGGATAAATATTTTATTGATAAATAAACTATATCTTAAAATAATGCTAAGAACAATTGAGACTGGTACTTCAAGTTTCACAAAACCTACTAAATTTAAAGAAGGCAACATTTTTAATTCTATAATTAGAAGAGAATTTATCGACATTTTCCGTTCTAGCAATTATCTGTTCCAATACTTAGCTATTGCTTGTGGTGCACCCGTAATGATTTATTTCTGTAATAGACTTGCAGAATATATAGGCAGTTCGGGTATAGGCGTAGGTGTTATCCCCGCACTCACAATGCTTGTAATGCTATTATTCGTTTCTATCATAACTTCTTTCTCTGCATCTTCTCTTTCTAGAGAAGGTAATAACCTACACACACTAAAAATAATGCCTGTAGCATACAAAAAACAAATTACAGTCAAGTTTATTCTATATATGCTAGTCGTTACTGTAAGTATAGTCTTATCTTTCTTTATTTTAATATTTACTAAATATACCGACTGGCAATTCGGATTACTTATGCTATTCTCCTCATTGGGATTTGCGGTATTTGAAACTGCCGTATCTATCAAATTAGATATACTACATCCATCATTTTCCGTTAGTGGAGACGGCGAAATGTATAACAGCAATTCTGCTACATTTATAAGCCTAATAATTGGACTAGCTATAGCATTTATAGTTGGTGTAACTTGTATGGTGCTTGCATTCTTTATGGATTTGAAGATAACATTCCTTATAATTCTTGGGGCTTCTGTCTTTTTAGCAGTAATTTCCATATTATTATTGTATTACAAAGTAGACAAACATTGTTTGCAAATGGTGGATAGGTGATATTATGAAGAAATTAATGATTGGAATACTATTCCTAATACCAATAATTATTATCTTATCTGTCAATGTATCCGGCATGATAATAAGTTCAAGTATAAATATTTCTGTAGAAAGTATTCTACTCAAAAATCAAAATGAATATATAGAAAATGTGCTTATCGATTACGGCGAATATGATAGTGAATACAAATACTACAAAATTGAGACTCTTTGCTACCCCGCTTTAGCTAAACCCAGTTTGGTATGGACTAGTAGTGATATGAATATAGCTTATGTTGATAACGGCAAAGTATATTTTATCGGATATGGTGAGGTGTATATAACTTGTACTTCAAGCGAAAATACATCTATAAGTGCAAGTTGTAGATTCTTTATTTCGGGAGACAAAATATATTCAATTGCCTTAACAAGATATCCTCAAACTGAAGAAATTAACAATATTTCACTTGCGGAAAATGATAGAATCCTTCTTGACAAGCTTATAGTGCCTGCAAATTCTCTACAAGACAAACCAATTACTTGGTCTACTAGCAATGAAGAAGTCGCAACCGTTGATTCTAACGGCGTAGTAACAGCGTTAGATGTTGGAACATGTGATATTACTTTGTCTATATTAGAAGATGATGTTTGGCATAGTGATTCCACAACAATAACTGTACATTCAGGTAATTCCTTGATAACTCAATCACAATTATATGTCAGCGGAAATACGCTTAATTTATCTCCATACCTAATGGATAACACTAGCATATTAGACATAACTACTAGCACAGACACTGCTACAATCACAGGAACCACAGTTACAAACACTAGCGGAATAGAAAATACAGTCAATATCAGTATTGCAAATTCCGAATATAGCGATACTGCGACTGTGATATTCACAAATGGCGAGCTACTAATTGGTGTGGAAAATCTTGATATCCTACAATCAACTATTTGGCAGGAAAATAATTATATTTGGGCAGGGTCTGCTTCATACTATTTGAAACCTATAGTATTAAATGTAGATTACACTGGTAATCCAACATTCATATACACTCCATCAGATAACGATAAACTAACCATAAATAACGGGTTATTAGCAGCATTAAATGGCGGTTCTTTAGATGTAGTCATATCTTGTGACGGCTTCACCTCATTAACTGTTCCTATTATTATCAAAGTCCCAATGCAAAATGTCTCGCTAAGTCTTGACAATAGGAGAGATAATGTAGGACTTGAGGGCAAACGTGTATTTGGTATCTATTCTTTACTTAAAGATACAACAGGCAACTATATAAATAATGAATATAAATTAGGTATTTCTACTTGCATACCAGAAGATGCCGACCAAGAGTCTACCTATTCCACTTCCAATTCGCATTATGCCACAGTAGATGAAAATGGCTTGATAACATTTAATGAAGCAGGTGCAAATAAACACGTAACTATAAGAATATTTGCTAAATATACTGTCTCTGCTCAGCCAGTAACAGATTATTATGAATTCTATCTAATAGATGCTGTGAATGTAGGGCTTGGAATTTCATCATCACAAAATAACGATGAAAATCCACTTTTTGATATATATGATGATGTTAGATATTTATTAGGCGACAATGTCAATCAATATGCCGTAGTTCTTCATACTGATGTATATGTACCTTATGAAATGGATAGCTATGATATATATAACAGCCTTTATGGTAACGGATACAAATATGATGGCCAATTTAGAAACCCAGAAAATATAAGTTATAATTCTAGATTATTAACAATAGACGAAAATAGGATTGTTGATACTGTAGAAATAAGAAACTTAGTTATGTTGACTGCAGCATATTCTACTGACTTTATGACTTATGCTTATACAGGAATGTGCTTGAATATTTCTAATTGTAATGCTGATAAAGCATATAAAACTGTTATAGTAAGATATAGTAGACTTGAAAATGCCTATACCGGAATCTATCATAATGGTGGGAACTTGATTGTAGATGGTTGTATTATAAGAAATATGTTATGTTCTG
>CAZKXV010000133.1:0-4588 GCA_964556835.1 uncultured Clostridia bacterium | reverse complement strand
ATTTTGCGATATATAGTGTTATAATTTATGAAAGAAGGAAGTAAAAGCTAAAGTGGTGGTTTTAATGTACAATCTTAGTTATTGTAAAAAAAATAATGAGGTATAATATGAGAAAGTTTTTGATTTTAGTTGGTGTAACTATATCTATAGTAGCAGCAATTGCTTTTTGTGCGGTGGGATGTAATGAATACAAACCAAGTTTTGGAGAGGTTCTTTCGACTACGGACAATATAACAATGAAAACTGTAACGGATAATTTAAAAATAGATATATCTTTGTTGAAAAAGAATAATGATGTGATAACAATAACAGAAAGTGCAGATATTGTGCGTTCTGTTTCAGGTGACACAGCTTACATTGATGGTTCAACAAGAACTACATATGCAGATAATATGGTGAGTTCTTTGCTTAAAGTGGCAGGTTTAATGGGAGATATGTCAGCTATTACTTCATTTTTTGATGGTACAAGTAGTGCTGTATTCAATGCTTCAGTCAAAGATGGACTAATAAATGTAGGAGCTAATGTTACCGAAGAAGAAGATTATATACTTTCTCGTTCAAATATTATAGGTGGAATAAAAACAGAAGATTTTGACAAATTTTTTAGTGATACTCATATTGAAAGTCTTTCTGATATGACAGTTTCAAAAATGTTTACTACTGCCCTATCTTCATGGGCTTCAAAAAGTACAGATATGGCTTCGGCGAAAAAGAATTCTGATGGAAGTTGTAATTATAGCTATAAAGTAGAAGATTATGCTACTTTTGTTGAAGATTATTTTTATACATTTTTAGACACAATATTTGTAGACAAAGAGAACAGTGGATATTCAGATATAACTAGATTTTATACCTCAATTAAAGATGTTGTTTTTTCACATTTTGTGCCAACAACAACTACTTTGAATGCAGTTGAATTGGATGGTAAACTTACTTCACTTAATGCTAAAGGTGGTTTTGCTCTTAAATTTACGGATGATGTAATAATTTCTATTGTTGAATATTTTGGAATGGAAAGTTCTGAGATTTCAAATATAATGAGTTTATTACATGCATTATCAATAGGTACAGCTGATGGCAAAGGTTTTGAACTTATCATTGATTTTGACCTTAATGAAAGTTTTTCTTATGATGCAGTTAGTTTTGATTCAGCTACACCCATATTTGAAGAAAGAGATTTCACCGAAATAGAAAAATACGGTATAATTACTGTAGCCACAAATGCTGTTGCCTCATACTTCAATACAGACTCAAATGCTGAAACAGATGCTTTCAAAGAAAAATATGGAATAATAAAAGGTATTTCACATGGTGTTCCTACAGAACAAGGAATTAGTAATTTATTAGAAGCTAATATTGAATATGTAAGAAAAGATACACGTTTCCCATATAAATTTGATGCGAATGGCAATGTTACTGATATACCAAATCCAAGATACCTTCAATTCAAAGAAGATTGCAGACAATTTCAAGCTGCTGGCATAAAAGTAATAGCATGTACACCATGTCCTAGAGATTATAATATTGATTGGGAACATTTTGATTCTGAAGATGAACAATATATCAAAGATATAGCTTTATTTTATATGAATGACCTTAATGGACTTGTTGATTGTATACAAATAGGAAACGAACTTGATGCAGTAGAATTAGATGTAGTTGTTACTAATGAACAAGCTGCTTATTTTGTAGGAACTAATGCGAAGATAATGTCAACAGTTAAAGAAGAATATAATATCATTGTAGGTTACAATTCTATTCTAGGAGGCGGCAATTATAATAAGGCTATGCAACCTTATCTTGAGTATATGGATTATGCGGGCATAGACATTTATTTTGGAAATTTTGACACTTTGACAAAAGAAATGTATCTTCATAATATAATAACTCGTTATATGTGGAATATAACAAAGAAACCAATTGTCATTATGGAATTCGGTTATATTTCCGAAGGAAAAACTAAAACTCTTGAAGAAAAACAAGAAATTCTTAGAAGCTATGGATATGAAAATGAAGATGAAGCAAAAGCTGATATAGTCAATTTTGTATCAAAATGGCCATCTAGCTTAAACAGTATCTTTACAAGAAACAATCCTGATCAAAGCACTTGGGTTGCAAAGATATTTGAAACGCCTTTTTATTTATCTGAAATCAAAAATCACTTTTATTGTGAATTGGGAAATTGTTTTCTTAGAGGCTATGACCACACACTCGAAGGTCAAGCAAAATTTTATAGAGATCTAATTCCTAGTCTTATGGCAGAAAATTACATAAGTGGATTGGTTATTTTCAATTATGCTGATGATCCTGGATGTTGGAAGTGCGGTCAAGAAGATTGTCCTATTGAAGGGAAATGGGGAATTGTTGATAAAGAAGGAAATCGCAAACCTTCTTGGTATACTGTACAGGAAGCCTTTGAGGAATAAGCTTTTTATTTAAAAATGTATCATATCAATTTACATTTATTATGTGTGTCATTATTGGCACACATATTTATTTTAGATAAATTTTCAGAAAGGATATAACAGAATAATATTATTTTATTGCTAAGTTAAAACAAGGTGGCGGTGTTGGTAAAAAACGAATTTTTATTGGTTAGATGCAGCAATCTAGCTTCTAAATTCTAAATATCCAATTAATTCTAAAAAATAAGCACTTTTTAGAAGTGTATCAAATTTGTAAAAAAATAATGATAGAAGAGACCTCATTAATTTGTTATAGTATTGACAAAAAATGATGCAAACTTTATTTACCTGTCCGTAAAATAGAGTTCACATCAGTAATATTTGATAATCTTAATTTATTATAACTTGTCTTATTTATTTATAGTCAATTGCATTTAGTAATACGCAATTTTTACTTACTGCATCCATTGCAGCTGCATTAATTGGATATGCTAAAGGGGAAGCTGTAACCAATGGATGTGTTGCTGATTGGAAAGTATTTAGTTGGGATGCTGTTATACCATTCTGAATTGATAAACTTAGAACATTAATCATTTCAGCTGCGGAATCGCCACCAGAAATTTGAGCACCTAAAGTAACTCCAGAACATTTAGAGAAGATAAATTTCACATGCATAAGTTGAGCACCTGGTAAATTACCTGGATGTTTATCAAATGTTTTGGTTTCGCCTATAATATAGCTAAAGCCTTCTTTTTTTGCAAAGGCTTCTGTCATACCTGCTGCTGCAAAAGTTCTTCCGAATACTTTGGTGGCAAATGCACTAATAGTTCCTTTATTTTCTCTTACAAGTCTTAATTCAAATGCATTACTACCTGCTATTTTTGCTTCTGCTGTTGCTGTTGATGCAAGGAGTATCGGTACATCTTTACCAGTAAAGAAACATCTTTTAGCCGCACAATCTCCAACTGCAAATATATTAGGGTCGTTAGTTCTTGTATATTGATCTACTACAATTGCTCCTCTACTATTGACCTCTATTCCTGCTTCAGCTGCTAATTTACCATTAGGTCTAGCTCCAAGTCCTAATATAACCATATCCGCTGGTATTTTCTCTCCTGAATCTAATTCAATAGATGTTACAACAGTGTCTCCATTAATCTTGACTACTCTACAACTAGTTCTTATATTGACACCGTTTTCTTTCATTTTTTCTTCTAGTTCATTAGCATATTCAATATCAAAAGCAACACTTAAACAAGAATCGACTAATTCAACCAAACTAACATTTTTTCCATCTTTTGCAAATTGCTCTGCAAATTCTACTCCAATAAATCCACCACCTATAACAACAATATTTTTAGCTGTTTGAGCGGTTAAAAGAACTTTGTTTAAATATTTTTCATCTTTATTTACAGGAAATACATTTTCTAAATTATAACCTTCAATAAAGGTTGGAATAATAGGCAATGAGCCTGTAGCTAAGATGAGTTTTTTATAAACAATAACATCACCATCAGCTGTTTCAACACATTTTTTTTCTTTATCTATTTTTATTACTTTATTAATTATTAACTCTATACCATTATTAATCAATGCTGCATCAGGTATTATATTTTTCTTTGTATCTTTTAAAGTACCAAAAATATATGGGATACCACAAGGTATCATAACAGTTTTTGTATCTCTAATAACTGCTATATCTATATCACCATAAGCCTTTCTAGCTGTTGTTGCACTTAATATTCCGCCAGCACTACCACCAATTACTAATAAATCTACTTTTTTCATTTCTAATTACTCCTTTTTTTATTAAATCTTTTAATCATTAAATAAAGAATTAATGATATTTCGTACTTCACCATTATTAAGTGAATAATATACTTCCTTTCCTTTTCTTTTACCTACTATTATTTTTGCTGCTTTCAACTTCGAAATATGTTGAGAAACTGTTGACTGTGGCTTATTAAGACATGCCTGCATATCAGTTACATTACAATTATCTTTTAAGCATAATGTTCGAACTATACATAATCTAGCTGGATTTGATATTACTTTTAGAATCTCTGCTTTTTCTTCAAATAATATCGGATCAGTTTTGTAAGTATTCATTTTCTTCCCTCCTAATCTCTGTTAAATCATATTAATACATTCATATATTACAATAAATAAATTTATATTTAAAT
>CAZKXV010000132.1:0-4637 GCA_964556835.1 uncultured Clostridia bacterium | reverse complement strand
AAGTTGAGCAGAGAGGCTGCAGTGGCACTTACTTTATTAGTTGAGGCAAGTAATGTTGAGATTAACGCTGATAACACATACGCTAACTTAGTTGATATTGATATCGATTATATTACAGCGATTAATAATACCGATGTGCTTGTTACCGTAACAGTTACTCTTATAGAACCAGCTACACAAGTAGCTTATGATGCTATCTATAATCAAGATATAACTTTTACACTTACATTTAGCGCAGCTCAATAATCATTGATTAAGCTGTAATAATAGAAGGAAAGCCATAATGAATAAAAACAAGTTGAGAAAGGCAATCAAGCCTTTGAAAATAATACTTAATCTTTTTATTATTGCTTTCCTTTTATATTTAATAATAACAGCTTTCTTTCCTAATGTGGCAGAGAGAGTTCTTCCCATTAGACATTATGTAATAGTATCAGAGAGTATGGAGCCGGATATATTAAAGGGCGACATCATATTAGTTAAAAAAGCAAATTATTCTAATCTTAAAGAAAATGATATTATTAGTTTCTATGTAGACGCTAACCTTGATGGCAAAGAAGAAATAGTTTCTCATTACGTTTATTCAATAGAACTAGACACCAGTGAAGAGCGAATATATAAGACAATTAACGCAAAAAAGGAAACTTCGGACAGTTGGGAACTTAGAGATAATGACATTATAGGTCAAGTTATTTATACTGTACCCAAGATAGGCAAATTTCTATTATTTACACAATCATCAATAGGTAGGCTGACACTGATCAATAACCTGCTGATAATTATGATGATGATATATCTTATCAGATATAAGTCGAAAAGTAGAGAGAAGAATCTAAGGTGAAATATGAACAAAAATAAATTATTAATTATATCTTTAATAGTATTAGTTCTATTTTGCATGGCTACATCATTTAATAGCCTTGCATATTTTGACCTGTTGACCTCTCTTGATGATAACTCCTTAAGTAGTGGAGAGTGGGATTATGGTATGAGCGTATTAACATACTACACTGGTTTTGAGGATGCTACAAAGACAGCTTATTTAGCGGGAGATATTACAACATATGGAAAGCCTTGGCACTTAAACGATGCATTAATCGGAACATTAGCGAGTGATCAGAAATACGATAATAGAAGCGTTAGGCTAAGAAATGGGTATATTGAGACATTATTCAGCGTTGAGAATTTAAGAATAATGAATTTTTATGCGGGAACTTTTGGAACCGATTTAAGTGGTGATATGGGCATATATTTATCTAATAATCAGGTTAATTGGTCTTTATATCAGACAACAACAATCACAGCGGACTTCGATAATTATCAGATATATTTTGAGGAGAGTGTATTAAATAGCCTCTTTTTAAGCAGAACTGATGAATTATACATTCGCTTTACTTATAATAATGGTAACAACAGGGTTAATATCGATGAAGTAAATATTTCATATGTCGAAGACCCTAACATGGAGATTGAATTATTTGAAGACTTTGATACAGGAACCAAGGGTAATTATAATAACGATATAATCAGCCTTAACAATCTTAATTGGGCGTTTAACAGTGCACTACTGGGTAACCAGAACAAGGATAGAAAATTCGGTACGCAATCTGCAAGAATAAAAAATGGCAATATATCTTCAGAATTTAAGATTGCCAATATTTATGAAATATCCTTCTATCTTGCAAGATATGGCAATGATGCAGCGGCGACTGTTTCTGTTGAGGTCTCTGAGGATAAGATTAATTGGTATACAATATCCCCATTATATTCTTCTACACAAACGCTTACTCAGCATACAATAATTGTCAATGATGCTTTGCTTGCACCGTATGGTCTTACTTCTGGCGATGCTCTGCATATCAGAATAAGAAGCGATAGCAAAAATAGATCTAATGTTGACAATCTATCAATAAAATATATAGGCAGTGCTAGCTTAATCGAGGGTTAAAGATGAGAGTTATTATAGATTTTATAATTAAGAACAGAGTGTTTACTCTTGAGTTGTATGAGAGAATATTGACAATACAGATTATTCTATTAGCAACCGCTTTCATAATGATATTAGTTTATGATTATAGCAAAAAATTTGCTTATAAGAGGTCTTTGACCGCTATTAATATTAAATATCCATTTGAGTACCGTAACCTAAAGAATACGTTTACAGAGTTTCATTCTCAAAGAGTTTCTAATATTTGTTATTCGATTGCCAAAGCCATGGGGTTAAATAAGAAACAACAACAAGAAGTAAAACTTGCTGGATTGATGCATGACGCAGGTAAGATTGGCATTCCCGATGCTATCCTTAATAAAAAAGAAAAGCTGACAGATGAGGAATGGAATATCATCAGAGAACATTCTTTCATGGGATATGATATGTTATCATCAATAGATAGATTAAAACATATTGCTCCATATGTTCTCCAACATCATGAAAGGATTGACGGGAAAGGATATCCAAATAATCTAAAAAGTGATGAAATAGAATTATATTCCAAAATCATATCAATAGCTGATGCGTATGATGCTATGACTAGCGAAAGAGCTTATAGCAAGGCAATGACAAAGCAGCAATCCATTGAAGAGATTAAGAATTGTTCCGGAACTCAATTTGATTCTAAGATTGCAAAGGTTTTTATTGAATTAGTTGTGTAAATTTAAGCTTAGCAAAATCCAGCTTATTAGATAAAGAAAAGGCGTGGAAAGCATATATAAAGTCTTAATAGTATAGGGAAGACATTATTTGTAGAACATAGTGGACAATACTATAAAAGATATTATATTTCAATTTGTTATTTCTTTTTAATTAAACTTACCTTATTTAAGTTAATCTATCTAATTATTTTTGTTAATATAATCAAAGGGTTTTCATATTATGAAAACCCTTTGAAAAATTATATATTTTATTTTAATTCAATATCTTTAGTCTATACTAGCACCTTTATCCGCCGAAGATACCATTCTGGAATATCTCTTCAAATAGCCTGTCAGCTCTGGTTTAGTAAGTAATTTCATGGACTCTTTTCTCTTAGCTATCTCTTCATCAGTTACATCAAGTGTAATACTGTAATTATTAATATCTATACTTATAATATCATTATCCTTAATATAGGCTATTAATCCGCCACTCTTCGCTTCTGGAGAAATATGTCCTATAGCCGCACCCCTAGTTGCTCCCGAGAACCTACCATCAGTAATTAAAGCAACATCTTTATCTAGCCCCATACCAGCAATAGCCGAAGTAGGGGAAAGCATTTCTCGCATACCTGGACCACCAGCGGGACCCTCATAGCGAATAACTATTACATCGCCTTTGGATATCTTGCCACCAAATATTGCAGTAGTCGCCTCTTCTTCTGAATTAAATACTTTGGCAAGACCGCTGTATTTAAGCATACTTTCATCTACAGCACTACGTTTGACTATTGAACCCTTAGGAGCTAAGTTACCGAACAATATAGCAAGACCGCCTGTAACAGAATAAGGTGTTTCTATCGGCTTAACGACATTAGGATTAAGATTTACTACTTTTTTTAAGTTTTCTTCAATGCTATTGCCTGTAACTGTTATAAGCGAAGTATTAAGTAATTTCTTCTTATTAAGCTCTGCCATAACTGCATATACACCACCAGCTGAATTTAGGTCTTGCATATGATGATGACCTGCAGGTGCAAGATGACACAAAGTAGGCACAACTTGACTTATTTTATTAATGTCTTCCAAATTGAATTTAATGCCCGCTTCATTAGCTATTGCGGTTAAGTGAAGTGCAGAATTAGTGGAGCAGCCTAATGCCATATCCACAGTTAAAGCATTTGCAAAAGAATATTTATTTATTATATCACGTGCCTTAATATTCTTTTCAAGTAAACTCATTACCTGCTCACCTGCATCTTTTGCTAGTCTAATTCTAGCAGAATATGCTGCAGGGATAGTACCGTTGCCCGAAAGGGCTATACCCAAAGCTTCACATAGACAATTCATTGAGTTTGCGGTAAACATACCCGAACAAGAACCGCAAGTTGGACAAGCAAAATCCTCTATATCTTGTAAATCTTCAGCGGATATCTTATTAGCAGAAAATTCGCCTACTCCTTCAAACACACTATTTAAGTCTAATGGCTTTCCACAATTATTATTAATAGAAAGCATAGGACCTCCCGATACAAAAATAGATGGCAAATTTAGCCTTACAGCCGCCATAAGCATACCAGGAACGATTTTATCACAATTAGGGATAAATACCAAGGCATCAAAACAATGTGCCTTTACCATACATTCAATGCTGTCAGCAATAATCTCTCTTGAAACAAGAGAGTACTTCATACCCGTATGACCCATTGCAATACCATCACATACACCGATAGTATTGAATTCGAAAGGAACACCACCTGCCGCTAAGACACCATCTTTGACAGCACGTGAAATCTTGTCTAAATTAAAATGACCGGGGACAATCTCGTTATAAGAATTTACTATACCTATAAAGGGTTTCTTCATAGAATTATCCGTTACACCAAGCGCTTTAAGTAGAGAACGATGAGGGGCTCTTTGAACACCTTTCTTGATATTATCACTATTCATTTTATTAACTTCCTTATTTGTTTTCGTTAGTTTCCCAATTCATCATTTTTCTTAAG
>CAZKXV010000131.1:0-4646 GCA_964556835.1 uncultured Clostridia bacterium | reverse complement strand
GCCCCAAAAGAGCGTGATATATATGAGGAAGCACCTAGGCAGTATGTTCGGCATAGGTGCTTCCTCATATATATCACGCTCTTTGGGGGCAAGTGATTTTGAATCTGCAAGGCATGCTTTGGGCAAAGCACTTTTCTTTGGTATGCTTACCTCGTTAGTTGTAGTCTTTATTTCTGTATCTTTGAATGCCCAAATTGCTACTGTTATGGGCGCATCAGGCGACTCTTTAGGACATACTATTAATTATTTGACCATTGTATCCTTTGCTGCTCCTAGCATCATATTGAATTCAGTGGGTATGAATACTATTCGTGCAGAGGGTTCAGCTAAGCTTGCTATGGTAGGAATGCTACTAGGAGTTGTTGTAAATATTATATTAGACCCTATTTTCATTTTTACTTTGGATATGGGTATTAAGGGTGCTGCGTGGGCAACTGCACTTGGTAATTTGAGTGGTAGTATATTATGTATTTTAGCATATTTATTTGTTACTAAAATTAAGCCAAGTTTTACTAATCTTTTTGAAAAAGATGGCATAATGAAAGACATTTTAATAGTAGGCATACCAAGCGGATTAAATATAGTTATTGTATCTATTGCTATGATGGTTATGAATTCATTACTTAGTAGCTATGGAGATACAATAGTAAGCGGAAATGGTCTTGCTATTAGAACCAATGATATAGTACTACAGATTATGTTAGGTATTTCATTGGGAATTCTTCCCTTGATTGGGTACTGTTATGGGAAAAAAGACTATATTAGGATGAAACAAATTATTAAGAAAAGTCATCAACTGAATTTTCTACTAGGTTGTATATTATCCATAATAGGTATTATATTTGCTGATAAATTAATAGGCATATATACTGATGATGAAATGGTAATAGAGTATGGGTCATATGCGTTGAAAGTTTTGTTTTTCACTAAGCCTATACTAGGTTATTTATTTGTTTCAAACAGTTCTCTACAAGCAATGGGAAAAGGCGGCATTGTATTAGTTACAATGGTATCTAGGCATCTTTTGATTACTATTCCTATGATGTTTATCTTGAATATTACAGTAGGTAAAAAGGGTGTTATTTGGGCATATGGAATAAGTGATTTTATATTTATGTTCATTATTACTTATGTTCTCTATAAAATAACCCATAAGCTGATAGAGAGTCAGTCAAAAAAATGCGGATTACTAGAGGGCTTAGTAGAAGATACTCAAAATATCATATAAAATTTATTTTTACTCTTGTAAATGGCGTAATTGAGATATAAGGACCTTTATATTACTTATATATAAGCTTTCATAATTCAAAACTATTAAATAAATTTTTTAAGTTCAAATCTTGTGATATCTTAATTTTTTGCACTCTGATTAGAACATAACTATGTCATTTAAATAAGGGCAATTCTGCAATTGTCCTTATTATTATTATAGTATATATATAGTTGCTAGGGAAAACTATTCATTGTCCTTAGAATTAGTTTCTTTAGAATTATCTGTATTTCCAATCATTTTGTCCATAGCGGAAACATCATCATTACTGCCCAACCAACCTTTATTGTACATCCATCTTCCGATTGCAACTGATACGAAAGCAGCAACTGGGATAAGTCCACTTATAAGACTTTCTTGCTCTAATGAAATTAGTATCACAGCTATTCCTGTAAACAGTGGAATTGGAATAACAGCAAGTTTCCAATATTGAGCGATGACCATTATTCCTAATGCACCGAAAATAGCGGGCAATATATAATGTGCAACAGGTGTTAATAATTTAGTTAACTGTTCTTGGAATGGTATAAGAAGAAGAACTCCTATGAATATAATTATTGTAGTTACAATTGATGCTGTAGCTATTGCGATTGTAGAGATAATCTCAGCTTCAGGTGTGCCTGATTTTTCACCAGCTAAATTAAGTGCGTTAAGGGCACAAGGAAGTTTCAAATTGGCAATATTACCAGTTATAAATACTTGATAAGAACCTCCTATACCTACTAAAGGCACATAGTTTATAAATTCAATAATTCCAACGGGTATATATAAAGCAAGTACTGCGACAAGTCCTTTCTTGACTATTTCTTTATCAATTCCTTCGCCTGCTAGAATAAATAGGAGAACTGGAACACATAGCAAAATAATTAGTGTAATTACGGAGAAGGCTCTACCTAATTTATGAGTAGATTCAATATAATTTTCTTGTGATTCATATTGGTTATTGTTACTAATAATACCTTTTAATGATTTCATAATGATTACCTCCTCTTTTATGAAAATATTGGGATATATACATAAGCTAGAAGTATAGCACCCAACATTGAAATAGGGAGAGCAAAGCCCTCAAGGAATTTTAGTTTCGCACCATAGATTAAAGCACCAAATACGGCCATAATACCTGCACTTGAGAATAACACTAATAGGCTTACCATACCAGCACCTGTTCCGCCTTGAATAAGGTCAAAGAAACCTAATATGCCAAGAGCAATTTCTTGACCACCTAAAGCAGCAATGATACCCATAAACATAGACATTGTAAGGATTTCCATCCATTTCTTATTTTTCTTTCTAAGAGCATCAAGCTTATCGCCATATTTTTTCAAAATAAAAATATTGCCAAGCATACCAGATAATATAGCCACAGTCATAATAAGAAGAGCGGTAGCTAATGCACCAGTAATATCTCCAGTTAACGCATCAAATAGCGGTATTGTGTCTCCTAAAGAATCTACAGGAGCAACCGCTGTTGCCACATAAAGCTCGTATTGAACAGCACCTATAACTGTAAGTCTAATCCAAGAGAGGGCAAGGCCTATTGTAGGCATTAATATTGCAAGCCCAGTGATTATTGGTATGGAAGGAACTATAGCAAAAATAGCACTTGAACTTACTATTTTTTTAAGTTTTGCAGGATCCATCCCCATAGCTTTACCTCGTTTTAATGCACGAGCTAGGAACACTATGGATTGTGTGATGACGAATATTGCAATTAATCCGCCTATTGCATAAATTATACCCATAAAATATCTCCAAATTTTGTTAATCAATTAATTATAGCATACAAAAAGACCAATTGTTAAGGAAAAGAATGATTTATATACTTTGAAACAAAAAAACCTTATTAATTACCATAATTTGTGTTTTGACAATACTAAATAAAACTTGTAAAATTGGCTTGGGGGTAAAATTGTGAAAAAGATAATAATAGTAATAATTTGTATTATGCTAAGTTTGGGTATACTTGCAAGTTGTAATGTTCCTATAAAAAATCTTGACGATAATCAAATTGTAATACCACAAACTGTAGTAGAGGGTGAGGATGGTCAAATAATAACTGTACCGCAAACGATAATGATTGAGGGCGAGGAAGTTGAGATTGTTGAAGAAGTTGATAGAGGAGTTGTATCTTATGTGAATTTGAATGTAAGAACTGCACCGATAATTAATTCAGACAATATAGTAGGAGTGTTAAGTGCAAATGAAAGCTTGTCTTATCTTGGTAATTACAAAAATGAATGGTACATAGCTTTATACAATGATGAGGTTGTTTACCTATCGGCTAATACAAAATATACAAAGGTAATGAATATAGAGGATTTGCCTGAAAATACGGTAGAGCTAGATGCAGAAAAGATTGAGAGTATTATTGAGGCAGGTAAAGCTGTGCTTGGTGTTCCTTATGAATATGGGTCAACAAGATTATTAACATACAGCAAAGAACTGAATAGATATTTCACGGGCGATACTTATGATTGTAGTGCTTTTGTTCAGTATTCATATTATATTGGGGCAGGAATTGTATTAGAAGGTGATTCAAGGTCACAGAGTTTACATGGTGAAATGGGGTTAAGCATTGACGACCTTAAGCGAGGTGATTTGATATTTATGACTAGTACTTCTAGATATTATAATACTGGATTATCTAGGATAGGACATGTGGCAATATACTTAGGTGATAATAAGATGATCCATACTTATGGCACAGGAGGTGTTAGAATAGATATTTTCAGCAATTTCTGGCAAGATAGATTTATTCATGCAAGAAGAATGATATAGAATATTTTAGCTATGAAGATTAAGCCTCCAATTATGTTTATGATTGGAGGCTTATTTATTATAAACGTAAGATATTATGTTGTATGAAAACCTAATTATAATGTATAATATAATCTAGTATTAGGAATAGGTGATGCAATGTCTGATTATAATGAAAACGAAATTTTAGTTGCGGTAAGTGAAAAAGTAACCTCAGCAAATGAAAAAATTCCCCTTAAAGAGAAAATACTATACGGTTCAGGTGACTTTTATGGTGGAGGTAGTGCCGTTCTTATTTCTTTATTACTTCTAGCTTTTCTTAATAAGAGTTTGGGGATTTCCGCAGCAGTTGCTTCAACTATTATAATGATTTCGAAAGGATGGGACGCAATCTCGGACCCTTTAATGGGTGTTATAAGTGATAATGCAAGAACTAAATGGGGCAGAAGAAAGCCTTTTATTTTCTTGGGTGCAATTCTGACATTTATTTCAATGCTTTTACTCTTTGCGCCTATAGCAGATATGTCACTTGCTTTCAAAATAGCTTTTTCGGGGTTTGCTTATCTCTTCTTCTGTACAGCTAATACTGTTTCGCAAGTACCATTTATGTCTTTGAGTT
>CAZKXV010000130.1:0-4667 GCA_964556835.1 uncultured Clostridia bacterium | reverse complement strand
TCCCTGATAATTACCAAGTATACCCATATAGAGGATGCAGGCATAGTACTTCTCCTACTAATATTGGTCTATCACTTACTGCAATAATTAGTGCAATTGAGATGGAAATAATTGACCTAAAATATGGCATATCTAAAATAGTATATGTTATAGGTACAATTGAGAAAATGCCTAAATGGAACGGTCATCTATATAATTGGTATAATACGAAAGAACTTAAGAGCTTATATCCTAATTTCATATCTAGTGTAGATAGTGCTAATTTTGTTGCTTGTTTAATAGTGGTAAAAGAATTTCTGCTAGCGAATAAGAAGGAGGAGCTAGCAAATAGAGTCAAAGAAATAATAGATAACTCCGATTTCTCGAAGTTCTTTGATAATGCAAAACAATTATACTATATTGGATTTAATGAAAATAACAACAAATTTTCAGGTCATTATGACTTGCTGGCTTCTGAATCAAGAATTTTATCATATATTGCTATAGCACGAGGTGGCAATATTGATTCATGGCTGAAACTTAACAGAGAATGTACTAAACTTAGAGGTAACACCTTATTATCGTGGAGTGGAACTGCATTTGAGTATCTGATGCCCGAAATTTTTCTTAATACCCCGAAATATGGATTGTTAGGAAAGTCTATAACAAATTGTATTTATGAACAGATGAGCAATAAAACTAAAGGATTATGGGGAATGAGTGAATGTGGTTTCTATAGGTTTAACAGCGATTTAAGCTATGATTATTTAGCTATAGGCATTAGGTCGCTTGCAATGCGTTCTGAATATACTAGGGCAGTAATTGCACCCTATGCTTCTATGCTTGCTCTTCCTTTTATGGCTAATGAGTGTGTCGCCAATCTTAAGATGATGAAGAGTAATAATATGTACGGTGAATATGGTTTTTATGAGGCTATAGATATGTACGCAAGACCTCGTATAGTTAATTCATATATGGCTCATCATCTTGGTATGAGTATTGTTAGTATAGCTAACTGTATCAAAGATAACTGTATTTCTAAGTATTTTATGAAAGACCATTATATGCAATCTGCACGTTTGTTACTTACGGAAAATAGAACATATGTTAAAACTAGTAAAGAGCAAGATGAGAATTTGTTATACAGTGATGGTAAAGAAAATGAAGTTGAATCTATTTCCCTAAATAAACTTGGTAAGCAATACAATATTCTTGCAAATGGTTCATATACAGTTGTATGTGATGAATATGGGGTGGGCTATTCAGTGAATAATGGCATCTATCACAACAAATCTTTTCAGAATATGGATAGCGGGTTCTTCTCATATTTCAAAGACAAGACGGGAAAAGTTTTCTCTCCAACGTTCAGTCCACTAAGAGATGAAATAGATAATTTTTCCGTAGAGTATTCTGCATCTTCAAGTATATATAGGAATGATAAGGAAGATGTTGAAATGTTAATTAGTGTTCCTCCTTGTTTTGGCGGAGAGATTAGAAAATTCACTATAGATAACAACACAGATAGCTCGAAAGTATTGAAAGCATTCTTTTATATGGATATAAACCTTAATAATAGAGATAGATATCTTGCTCACCCTGCATTTAACGATATGTTTATTAAGACTTTCTATGATATCGAGCATAATGCGATTATAGCGGAGCGAATTGAACTGAATGGTAAGGATAAGAGATATTCAGCGTTTGTAATAAATGGAGTCGAGAGTATTCAAGTAAGTACTGATAGAATGGATTTTATTGGAAGAAATAGGACTACAATGAATCCTGTTATACTTGAAGATGAACTGAAGGCTAATAATGTAGGTGCTACAATATATCCTTGTTATAGTGCACAATGTGATATAGAAGTCCCTCCTAATGGAAAGAAAGAAATCTATATATCTCTCATTATGGCTAATACTCTAGAGGATATCCAGAATGCAATTATCCAGTCAAAGAGTGAGGATTTTATTAATCAAACTGTTATGGCATCTAAACTTACAAATATGAATTTCTATCATAGGGGAATTAAGAATAATAAAGAATTTAGAAATGTACTCAATTCGCTATTAAATAGAGTTTATAATTCTTCACAGCTTAAGGAACTTGGATTAGAAGAGAATAGGAAGATATTATCGGCATTTGGCATATCAGATTTTCAGAGATATATTTATATGGATTATACTTCTGAATCAGAATCGGAAGAATTGTGCAAATTGTGTAATATAGCTAATTTTCTTAAAGCTGCGGATGTTGACATTAAAGTGGTAGTCGTATATAGAGATATTAGCGAATATCATCAGACATTAGTAAGGCACATCTACAATGATATCAAGGTTTGCAATGCTAATGACAAGGTAATTGTAATAGATAAGAACAAGCATAATAAGCAAGAGCTTTTATTAATAAAAGAATTAGCATATGCAAGTAAAGATAATTTGCGATACAATGACAATGAGTATACTCTTGTTAATAAAATGAACAAAATAGAGCTTAAACCTCAAGAATTCAAAGAAAAGGTTCTTAATAGCGGAGAGGGAAACTTCTTGAATAATGGGGATTATATGGTCAAAGCTTATGGACAATCTACACTGCTTCCCTATTGCAATGTAATAGGCGGTCTATATGGAGGTACAGTAATATCTAATAACGGCGGAGGTTATACTTATTTCAATAATTGCAGAGAAGAGAAACTGACAGTGTTCAATAATGATCCTGTTAGCGATATCGCAAGTGAAAGAGTGTATCTAATTAATGGTAATGATTTTTCGAGAATAAATACTGACAATAGCGGGCTTAGGACAATTCATTCTAAAGGTATAACTAGCTTCAATGGTGTATGGAAAAGTACAACTGTTAAACACTCTGAGTATATGATTAAAGATGGCAAAATTAAGGTGTGGGATACAGTTCTAGTTAATAAGACAATACCTGTTACCTTTAGTGTATTATTGGATATAGATATTTCTTTAGGGTGGAAGGCTAACCCTGAATATACTTATATTGAACACTTAGGAAGGGATATAATAATTGCAACTAATATTATAACTAAGCAGAGAGTAGGGCTAAGGGTATATAATGAGGGAGAAGTCATTACAGAAAAAGAAAGAATTAGAAATAGGAGCAATGGTATATATGATATAGCATTAAACCCCGAAGTTATTCATTCAATAAAAAAAGGCTTTGCAGCAATGACTACTGCAAATATTAATCCTAGCGCTAGGATTGTATATATGGTAAGCGAAGATATAGAGATGCTTATGGAATATGATTTATCAAGGCTTGATTATGATATGGAAGACGCATTAGCTGCTTATAACAATATAAATAATATAACAATTAAGTCTAATGATAAGGCTCTTGATATTTTAGTAAATGATTGGTTGCTTTATCAAGTAGTAAGTTCACGTTTGAACGCAAGAGGAGGTTATTATCAAGCTGGCGGTGCTATTGGATTCCGTGACCAATTGCAAGATTTATTGCCTATGCTATTTTCAAGACCTTCTTATGTCAGAGAGAAATTATTAGAAATAGCAAGACATCAATATCTTGAGGGAGATGTAATGCACTGGTGGCATTATGACAGGTACGGCGTAAGAACTCTTATCAAGGACGATGCGGTCTTTCTAGCTTACGTAGCAAATGAGTATATTAAGGCGACTGGTGACAGGAAGATACTTGAAATAGAGATTGAATATATGGAGTCTGAGCAATTGAGGGAAAATGAGCATAGTCGACTTGAAACCCCAAAAATTTCTAGCGAGAAATCTAGCTTGTTGATACATCTCAAAAGGGCACTAGAAAGTGTATTAGAATATGGTAAGCATAACCTACTTCTGATTGGTGGAGGTGATTGGAATGATGCACTTGATTGTATAGGCACAAAAGGTAAGGGAGAAAGCGTATGGCTTACTCAATTTGCTTATATGGTTCTTAAAGATTTGTGTGTATATGTTCCAACTAATGAACGCATTAAGTTTGTAAAAATATGTGAAAAGCTACAGAATGCTGTTAATGATGGAGCTTTTGATGGTAAATGGTTTAGGCGTGCATATACCGATGATGGAGAATGGCTAGGAAGCATTGAAAGTAAGGTGTGTAAGATAGATATATTGTCTCAAGCTTTTGCTGTATTATCTAATATAACTGATACAAAGCGTAATGAATTATGTCTTGAAAGTGCCAAGCAATTGATTAACAAGGATTTAGGGCTTATTAAGTTACTATCTCCGCCATTTAATAATGACAAATGGTATGGTTACATTTCCGCATATCCTGAGGGGGTAAGAGAAAATGGAGGGCAGTATACTCACGCAACAATATGGTATATAATGGCTTTAATTAAGGTAGGTAAAGTTGATGAAGCTTACAATTTATTTACAATGATTAGCCCTATTCATAAATGCATATCTAAAGATAAATGTATTAAATATAAAGGCGAGCCATATTCATTCCCCGCTGATATATATAGTTGCATTAATTATGGTGGACAGATGGGCTGGAATTTCTATACTGGCAGTGCTGGCTGGGCATATACACTTATAATTCGAGAATTCTTGGGGCTGAAGCTGGTTGATGGCAATCTAAAACTTACTCCTAACTTGCCTAAAGCATTAGATAATATATGTATAGAATATAGATTTGAGAAAACGGTATATAATATAAACATTCTACATGGAGATGATAAAGGT